>JAZRYV010000080.1:0-4812 GCA_045600925.1 Spirochaetota bacterium | reverse complement strand
CTCTGACTCTGGTATGGTATCTGGAAAATTTTTTTGACGGAGGATGCCTGTCTTCCCCGCTTGCACAGAAAACTGCCGCATCTCTGATAACAGTCTTTTTCGGAGCAGCCCATATTGTGGGGGTACGGAGAGGCAGTTTCGTTCAGAACTTTTTTACATTTCTAAAACTGCTGATAGTTTTCTCTGTCATTGTCTTTGGTTTTGTTTATACAGACTGGAGTAATTTTGACCGCCTTACCTGTGTTTCATCAGCCGTACATGATCCTGCGGCATACGGGCTGGGGCTCATCATTGTCATGTTTGCCTATTCCGGCTGGAACGGTGCTGTGTATATTGCCGGAGAGATACGTAATCCTGTCCGGAATCTTCCGCGGGCTCTGCTTATCGGATCGGTTTCTGTTCTTGTACTGTACTTCCTTATAAATGCGGTCTATTTAATGTCTGCACAGCCTGATGTGCTCTGCAGCAGTCCTGCAGTTGCCTCAGTTGCTGCAGAAAATCTTTTCGGTCCGGATATTGCAGGAATCCTGACTCTTGGCATAGCACTGGTTCTGCTGTCTTCTGTTTCCGTACAGATGATGATCGGTCCCAGGGTCTATCAGGCCATGGCAAAGGACGGCATGATTTTTTCTGTTCTGTCAGGAACCAGTTCCAGGTTTGGAACTCCTGTGCCTGCCATAATTCTGCAGATGATTATTGCCGTTATATATGTTTTTGCAGGCAGGGACAATATGGATCTTCTTATTACATATATGGGGTTCTCTCTGAATATTTTCCCTCTTATGGCCGCAGCAGGTCTCATTATTATGCGGAAACGTTTTCCGGATATGAACCGTCCCTGCAAAGTTCCGCTGTATCCGCTGCTTCCTGTTTTCTTTATTGTAATGTCTGTTTCCATGATGACGGCCTCACTGATTCTGTGGACAAAAACATCACTTTTTGCAGTCGGAGTGCTCACTGCAGGAGTTGTGATTTATTATATTTGGGCCGGAATGAAGAAATAGTTATTGGACTGTCAGCCATTCAGAGCATATAACTGATGACTGATATCCTCCGTGCATCCTGATAAAAGACTGCACGTATTTCCGAAAAAGGAGGTTCTGCAATGGATGCTAGAAAAAATATGATTATCGCAAAAGGCGTGCCTGTCACTTCAGGCATACGGCAGTGCGTATATAATTCTGCAACAGGGAAATGGAACGTAACCTATCATAACGGCAGAAAATTTTCCTATATTTATAAGAATATTGTCTGGCTGAAGAACCCGGTCAGTCTGAATCCGAAATCTTTTCACATATCCTGTAATGGAAAAACATTCAAAAATGTCACTTCCATATCTGTTTTTTCAGACGGAAGCAGTGAATACTGGCATACTGTGTTTTCAAACGGATATGAGGCTGATTTCAACAGACGAGATTTGACAGTTGAAAAATCCTGTCTGGATAATGAACGTTCCAGAAAGATTTTCAGTTACCTGAAAGAAACTGCTGAAATCATAAGCCTGAAAACAGAAGATGATATTTCTATCCTGTACAGGCAGTACGAAAAAACTGATTTCCTCAGAGAGAACAGTGCCGCAGCTGCCTATCTGAATCCCGGCGGATACAGGTCCGGCACCGGCCTGCCGGCGGAGCCTCTCATTTTTCCCTTTGGCTGCAATAAAAGCCAGTATAAGGCCGCTGCAAATGCCATTTCAAATCATGTGAGCGTCATTGAAGGCCCCCCGGGTACAGGAAAAACTCAGACCATTCTCAACATCATTGCAAATCTTCTTGTCCGTGGAAAAACTGTACAGATAGTCAGCAACAACAATTCTGCAATTGAAAATATACAGGAGAAACTGTCTTCTCCAAAATACGGACTGGATTTTTTTACTGCCTCGCTGGGCAGAGTGGAGAAGAAAGAGGCCTTTATCTCTTCACAGACAGGTGTATATCCTGATTTTTCATCCTGGCCTGAAAACGGAGTAACAGTTCAGCAGATAACAGAGCGCGGTCGTACACTGCAGAAAATATATGAATTCAACAACAGGCTTGCAGAGTTAAAGGAAGAAAAGCAGACGGCCGAAGCGGAACAGAAGCATTTTCTTTTATCCTGTGCAGAAAATCTGTCCCTTGATTTTTGTTCTTTTCTTCCCTCCGGTTTGCTGCTGAAACTGTATCAGGAAACAGAGGCTTTTTTATCCGGCAGGCAAAAATACGGATTTTGGGGAAAAATACTGTTCCGGTTACGTTATCGTTTTTCTGTTAAACAAATTATAAGTTCTGATTCATCATCACTGCTGCCCGGAATAATGAAGATGTATTATGAACGCCGGTTATCCGAACTTGAATCTGAAATAGAAGAACTAAGACAGAAACTGGAAGGTTCTGATGCCGGTTTTCTGGAAAAGCAGTTTTCTGATGAGTCTCTTGCTTTTTTTAAATCATATTTAAAGAAGAAATACGGTACAGGAAAAAAACGTACAGTTTTTAAAGCAGAAGACCTGTGGCGGAACAGCAGTAATTTTCTGCTGGAATATCCGGTGGTTTTGAGTACGACATATACCGCAGGAAGCAGCCTGGGACGGGATGGGTATTTTGATTATGTTATTATGGATGAAGCTTCTCAGGTCGACGTTGTGACCGGAGCTCTGTCCATGACATGTGCTGAAAATGCTGTTATTGTCGGTGATGATAAACAGCTTCCGAATGTTGTGACCGGACAGCAGAAACAGATACTGCAGGGGATTTTTGATAAGGCAAAGATTCCGGAAGCATATAATTTCGCCTCTCACAGTTTCCTTGAATCGTTTTATTCACTGCTCGAAGGGAAAATACCTAAAACTGTTCTCAGCGAACACTACCGATGTGATCCTCTGATTATAGGTTACTGCAATCAGAGATTCTATAATAATCAGCTGACAGTAATGACTCAAAACAGTCAGGACGTACTGAACCTGGTAACAGCTGTTTCCGGAAATCATCAGCGTGAGCATACGAATCTGCGTCAGGCACAGATTATAAAACAGGAGATTCTTCCTGTACTGGATATGGAACACAGGGAAATCGGAATAATCTCTCCATACCGAAACCAGGCTGCCTTGCTAAGGCAGATCATAGATGATCCAGATATTGAAACGGATACCGTTCATAAATTTCAGGGCAGAGAAAAGGACGTTATCATATACTGCACTGTTGACGATACTGTTACGGATTTTTCCGATAATGCAAACCTTATTAATGTTGCTGTATCAAGAGCAAAGAAAAAGCTGTTCGTTGTTGCTTCAGAAATGAAACAGCCGGAAGGAAGCTGCACAGGGGATCTGATTGGCTACATTCGTTACCATAATGGTACAGAAATCCGCAGTAATGTCTGTTCCGTATTCGATTATCTCTATAAACAGAACAGAGAAAAGCGCCGTGAATATTTAAAAAAGCACAGACGCATATCAGAGTACGATTCGGAAAATCTGTTCTATGCCCTTATTGAAGAGGAACTTGCATCAAGGGAGGAAGCTGTCGGAACCGCCTGCCATTATCCGCTGTTTTTGCTTATTAAAGATTATTCTGAATTAAATGAAGAAGAAACACGTTTTGTCAAAACAGGACTGTCTCATCTGGATTTTCTTCTTTTTAACAGGGTTACAAAGAAGCCGCTGCTTGCCATTGAAGTGGATGGATATAATTTTCATAAGGAAGGCAGCAGGCAGGGAGAAAGAGACAAAATCAAGAATCATATTCTTTCGCTGTATCAGATACCACTTCTCAGATTTTCAACAAACGGAAGCGGGGAAAAAGAGATTCTTCATTCTTCGTTAAACCGTATATTTGAGAAATCGAAAAAGGAAGTTTGACTGAACCATGCAGCAGAATTTACCTGACAGCAGACTTCTTCACAGAAATAATGAGATTTGATCTGCCTTCCTTATGGTCATAGCCGTAGCTGAAGGGAAGCTTTCCTGTTGATTTTTTCTTAAAAGCCGCTTTTAGATCCTTCTGCATCCTGTTTCTGAAAAGTCTGATGGGCCTGTCATATACTCCGTGAAAGCTGTTTGTCCAGGTGCTGACGTTAAGGTATCGGAGAGGAATGCCGGAGTCATCCTGTACAATGACGCTGCTGCAGTTCAGAACTGCCTTCCGGATAAGTGTGAATTTGTTTTTATCATTGTGCATGAGATAGGAAGCTGATTTTATAAATGTACAGTATGGCTGTTCTGCTTCCAGATATTTAAGGAAGTGTGGTGACCAGGTTTTAAGGGCATAATCAATAACATTCAGCATAAAAAAACGTGCAGTGTGAGTCTTTCCGTCCTTTGAAAATGTGATTTCAACTCCGGGAATTCTGCCGGATGCAGGCGGCTTTTTCCAGTTTATTAAATCGTCTTCTGCTTCCCACGGCACAGTTTCTGCGTTGCGGTCAAGTGCAGTCCTTCGAACATTTTCAACAGTGTATCCCTGTTTGGCAAGGAACAGCATCATCAGCCCGGTAATGCTGCTGAAGGATTCTGTGCTCAGCTGTTTTTTCATTTTTTTAGTCTGGAAAAAATTGAAACGGAGTATGGAATTCAGGGACATGCGTATGTCTGTAAGGCCTTTCATGATTTCTTCATCAGTTTTACATTCCGGTGCAGGAATAACTCCAGGATCTTCAAGACCGAACATGGTGTATGTTTCTCCATCTGGGAAAAAGGTCAGTACATTCATAATATCAGGACCGCTGAAAGGATACAGTATGTTTTTTTCGGTGCGTTCTGGCTGATGACTGTCTGCCCATTCCTTCATCTTTTCCAGATTGGGTTTTTGAAATCTGTTCCACTGTTCGTTCAGTTCC
>JAZRYV010000079.1:0-1043 GCA_045600925.1 Spirochaetota bacterium | reverse complement strand
TTTCGTATTCCTTATACAGGCATTTTCTTTTCTTGACAGTGCCTGAATTATGTGTTATAAGGAGAACAAAATGACAGGTACAGCATCTATGGGAAATCTGACAGAAAATGATTATGCCCTGATCGGGGAATACCTTAAAAGGCAGTTTCCTCTTTTGACTTTGAATCCGGCAGAATACCGGAGAAAAAACTGGTATTCGGAAGAACTTATGGAACGTGTTGTCCGTGTTGAAGAGGAGCTGAAGCATCAGCGTGAGCTTATGCAGCAGGGCTTTGCCATGACTGAAAAACTTTTTGAGCAGAGGGATAAGCGTCTTGATCAGATAGATAAGCGTCTTGATCAGGTAGACAAGCGTCTTGATGATATGAAACTTAATATGGACAGGCGTTTTGAACAGACTGAAAAGAATTTTGCACAGGTGGATAAGCGTCTTGACATCATGTCAAAAGAAGTGTCCCTTCGTTTCTCCGAAATGGAAAAAAGGTTTTCCATGCAGACTAAGATTCTTATAACTACAGCAGGTCTTATTATTTCTTCAATGGGAGGAATGGCTGCTTTGCTCAGATAGTTTCTGCTTTTAAGCTAAGCATGGCAGTGCTTTCTGTTTTCATGGGTTCTTTTTTTGTGTTGTTTTTTTTCGGCCGGTACAGTCCTTTACTGAAAAGACAGAGTTTTATGCCGGCCGGATGAATCCTTTTTTATTTTATTCCGAGAAATTTTTTCAGTTCCGGAAATCTTTCTTCCATAAGCCGGAAACCATGTCTGTAGAAAGCATCCCTGACCAGAATATCCTTTTCGCCTCTGTGAACTTTATACTTCGGATCCGGTGCAATGATAAACAGTTTTCCTTCCTTTTCCAGCTGTTCACATATGTCAATGGATTCATTGTAGTTCACACTGCGTCTGATCAGTGCTTCCGCAAATTCTCTGTTTTTCCGGAATATAAGCCGGATAAGCCATTTCAGTTTTGCCGGTTCCTTCCTGTAGCCTCTTGGTCTGGTGAGAACGACAACAGCCTTTTTATGGGATGTCATGGCATATCT
>JAZRYV010000078.1:0-2797 GCA_045600925.1 Spirochaetota bacterium | reverse complement strand
TTTTATGTCGGCCATGGTGCAGGTTTCCCGCCCCCATGAGTGATCGATTAAAAGCTCTGCGTTTACTCCGAAGAGCCTGTACAGCAGATCTTCGTTTTTGACTGAACACCTGGCCACATCCCCCAGTGTAAACATGCCGTGTCTTTCCAGCCGGGAGGCTGTTCCTCTGCCTATGCGCCAGAAATCCGTCATGGGGCTGTAGTTCCAGAACTCTTTCCGGAAGGACATTTCATCCAGCCAGGCAATCCGCACTCCGTTTCTGTCTGCAGGCATATGTTTTGCCTTAATGTCCATTGCTGTCTTGCACAGAAACAGATTGGTTCCGATTCCGGCAGTGGCTGTAATGCCAGTTGAGTCCAGCACATCCCGGATCATTGTCATGGCCATCTCCCCTGCTGTGATTTTACCGGACCGGAGATAGCCCGTGAGATCAATAAAAACTTCATCTATGGAATAGACATGAATGTCCTCCGGTGACACATATTTAAGGTAGATGCCGTAAATCTGACTGCTTACCTCCATGTATCTGGCCATTCTCGGAGTGGCGGTGATGAAGTCCAGTTCCAGACCGGGATCTTTTTCCAGTTCCGGAGCCATAAAGGATTTTCCTGAAAATGCTTTATTCATGTTCAGCTTTCTTCTTTTCAGGTTGATGTCCTTTACAGCCGAGATGACCTGAAACAGCCTGGGCCTGCCGGGAATCCCCAGTGCTTTCAGGGAAGGGGAGACAGCCAGGCATATTGTCTTTTCCGTCCTGGAGGAATCAGCCACCACCAGATTGGTTCTGAGAGGATCCAGACCTCTGTCTGCACATTCCACAGATGCGTAGAAGGATTTAAGATCCACTGCCAGATATGTTCTTTCCATAACTCTTATTTCTGCAGACCTCCCCCTTTATATATGAATTATGGTGCAGAAACTGCAGAAGTAAACCGGAGTTAAAAAATATTTTCTGTAAGGGGGGATTTTTTCAGGAAAATTTAGTGAGACTCTCCCTGCATAGGTTAGGTTATTCAGAATATCGTTCTTCCAGCGGAATCTGACATCTCTGCTGCTGTCAGAAGATTATTTTGTCAGGAATTAAAAAGGTTGAAAAATTTGTTTTTACAGTGAAAAAGGTCAGGGAGGTTTCAGAACAGCAGGTTCTGTATTAACTGCTGAAATCCGGAGCCCCGGATATTTCCTGCTGCACTCATCCTGGAGTTATGTTTAATGACAGATGCAGAGCAGAGCCGCATGGCCCGGCTCTGCTCTATGACTGTTTTCCAGAATCTGAAGCTCTCTGCTGTGCAGACCTGGAGAAAAGTTGAGTTATTTAGATTTTTTATTTTTATTCTTTTGATCTTCTTGAGCTTTTTTGAAAGCATCGTCTGCTATTTCGTTAAAAGACTCATGCTGTTTAACAGGATCTCCTTCATTGAATTCTATTCGGGAAAAATGGGAAAAATCAAGAGGGAAGTATTTCCATATATCTTCGTTTTCTCCATCTTTTTCTTGTGTGTTATAGGCTATAGAAAAGCCTTTACAGTTTGAGTCTATCCCAATCCAGTATTCTTTGTTATTTTTTTTAAAAAAACGGCCACTTCCATAATAGGCTATTTTCATTTTATCGCCATTTATTTGTTTTTCTTTAAACCATTCTGATACAAAGTCATTCAATAATTTATAGTTCAGATAATGTGAATCAGCAAATTGTTCAGGATTATCAATTAATGAATATTTTAAATACGTACTGTTGTTTGCGTTATTATCCCTTTTTAGTGCCTTGCATTTTTTTAAGGCCTCATCCGCAGCTTTGGAGAAAATTTGTTGTTTGTCTGTATCTTCGCATTTTGCTGACCGCAGTATGTTTATTTCATCTTTTGTGAAGTTCAATGGGAAATATATCCATTTCCCATTATGGTAGAATCCGACAGAAAACTGTTCACAGCCTTCATAATCGTCAACTCCTATCCAATATATATTTTTATTAAAATAAATGCCATTTGTATGTATATCAATAGTTGGTCTTTTTTTGAATTTTTTTTCTTTTATCCACTCGTATGCATAAGATAAAAGTTCTCTATTAAAGTTTACATTCTTTATAAATTGTTTTTTGTTTTTTAATAAAGTGATGTCTGTTTCTGTTAATACACTGTCGCCAACATTGCAGAAATACTCAATTTCATCTGATAATTTTGTTTTGTCGGATTTTTTTGCAATGCTGAGTATTTTATCCCAGTAGATTTTTTTGACAAAAGTTTCTTCCGGCAGTTCATTTTCCTGGGTGTATCCCCAGGGAATGAAATAGCAAAGTTTAAGGTCGTTAGCATTTGCTGCCATTTGATATTCTTTTCCTCTTTTTTGACTTCCCTGTAAAGTTTCTTTATTACTAACTTTCACTTCAATCAGAGCCTTTTCTTTGTCATTGTCGTTGCAGTCCCGGACAATAATATCAGGCATTTTGCCTCTTATTTTGAGAATATCCGGGGATGAATGTGTCCCGTCTTCAAAATAATAACTATCAGTATTTTGATTTTTTTCAAAGAGCAGTTCCAGTATACTTTTCCCAAAATCAGATGGTCCATCACAATTTTTATTATTCAGTTTTAGAACCAAGATAGCAGTCATGGCATTGGAATTTGTTTTTGACATATTAGTCCTCCTTTTATTATCCGGCCACTTTCTGTCCATTTTGTGGGCCTGTGAAGTGGGCCTGTGAAGTGGGCCTGTGAAGTGGGCCTGTGAAGTGGGCCTGTGAAGTGGGCCTGTGAAGTGGGCCTGTGAAGTGGGCCTGTGAAGTGGGCCTGTGAAGTGG
>JAZRYV010000077.1:0-8327 GCA_045600925.1 Spirochaetota bacterium | reverse complement strand
GGAAATAAGCGAGACGCAGGTTGTATTTCCGCCGTAGATATTTTTCAGTTCATCCGGCAGTTCAGAGATAAAATCCTGTATCCGGGATCTGTCTGGTTTCAGAGACAGAGCAAGATCCAGCACAGCAGAAAGTCTTTCTCTGTATTCACTGACAGTCATCGGAGAAGGAACGGATCCGCATGCTCCCCAGATTTTGATTTTCATCACAGAACTCCATTTTGAGTATTTTTTAAATAACTTTGCCATACAAGCACAAAGTCAAAGACTTTTCAACACTAAAAATTAAAAAAACTGAAAATACAGTTCTACATGCAGGTCTTTGTTACTGTTTTCCTGGTTATGTCTGATATCTTTCCTGCACCTGTAAGAATCATTGCTTTTTTCAGTTCATTCTGAAGCTGTGAAAAATAATATGACACACCTCCTGCCCCAAGACCAACTGCAGCTACAGCCACAGGTCTTCCAATAAGAACTGCATCTGCCCCGCAGGCTGTGGCTTTGATTATATCAACTCCGCTGCGGAAACCTCCGTCTGCCATTATGAACAGTTTTCCTTTTACTTTTTCCACAATGGATTCGAGCACATCCATTGCTCCCGGCATTTCATCCAGAACCCGTCCACCGTGATTGGAGACTATTATTCCGCTGGCTCCGGCTTCCAGTGCTTTTTCTGCATCTTCCGGAGACATGATTCCTTTAAGAATGAAAGGAAGTTCTGTTGCTTTTATAATCTGACGCAGATTTTCCACGCCTCTGGAACAGGCTGCCTGATTTCTCATTTCCATGGTTTTCAGTACTGCTGCATCTATATCCATGCCTACTGCAGGAGCTCCGGCCTCTTCTGCTGCCCGTATCCTTTTTATTATTTCATCTGTATCCTGCCTTGGCTTGAAAACCGGAATTCCTGCACCTCCGGCTTCTTTAATGGCTGCCAGTCCTGTAAGATATTTTTCCGGAGAGGCTCCGTCTCCTACAAAGGATATGGTCCCGGCTGCTGCAGCTCCCTGAACCATTGCGGATGCAAAACTCAGTTCATCAACCGCTCCGCCCATATTTGTTCCTGTTCCTGTAATCGGAGCTCCCATTACAGGCAGTGAAAGTTTTCTGCCAAGAAAGCTGACAGATGTGTCCGGATCTTTTATATCATGAATAAGACTGGTTACTATTTTATAATTCCGGAGAGACTCTATGTTCCTTCTGAAGGATGCACCTGTTCCGATTCCTCCCATGCCCGGAACTCCTGTCGGACAGTCTTTCCCGTCGCAGTTTCTGCATACATAGCATATCTTTTTGAATTTTTCCCTGGCAGACATGCTGATGATTTCCATGGATATTTCCGGTTCTTCGATAATATCTATGCGGAGTTTTTCCATGCAGCGGGCGATAACTGCCTCTGCCTCCTGGAGAGTATCGGCAGCAGCAATAATGTGTCCTGCTTTTTCAACATTGGATCTGGGGGAAACAACTTTGTCCCCGACTTTTACATCTATGAAAATCTCTTTTATTCCTTCGACTTTAAGGGCTTCTTCCAGACCGGATATTCTGCTGACGAAGCCTGGTCTGGTGATGATGCTTCTTTCAATGGATACTTTGTGAAAGAGAGGTTCAAGATTGCCTGGTTCCTGTCCTGTGGCCACTTCTATGGCTGCCTTCATAAGGTCCACCCCTGTGGAAAGAGGGAATGTGTATGCTGACATGAATCCTCCGGAAAGCCTTGCGGCCAGCTCGCCGATTTTTGCTCCTTCCGGTGTTATTTTGATGTCTCCCTTTGCGGCCCCTATATTTATGCCAAGAGCCCGTATCCCTTTTTTCATAACTTCGCAGGCTTCAGCCAGGACAGATTCCGGCATGGCACTGGGCATGTTGTGTCCTGTTTCCACAAAATAGGGAGGATATTCGATAACTCTGTCTGCGATTCCGGTAAAGGTTATCTCTCCGTTGAAGATTATGGCATCTATGGAAAGTTCAGGTCCTTCCATATTTTCTTCTATGATCAGTTCCCCGCTGGGAGAAGCACTTTTTGCAAAGTTGAATGCCTCGGCAATCTGGCTGATGGTGTCGATTCTCATTACACCACGGCCTCCCATATTGTCACAAGGTTTTATGACAACCGGAAGTTTAAGTTCCCTGCAGGCAGCCTTTGCATCTTTAAGTGACCATACAGACCTGAAATCCGGGGATGGAACTCCGTGTTCCCTGAATCTGGTACGCATTTTAATCTTGTTGGTTGCAGCCTCTGCATCTTCAAATTTTATGCCGGGCAGATGAAGAGCATTTGCTACGGCAGCAACCGTCATGGATGCATCTGTTCCTGCTGTCAGCACACCGCATATGGGGGTGAGTTCATTCTGTTTTCTTGCTATACGGACAGAACCTTCCACGTCCCTGGTGCTCATTATCAGAGGTATATCCGCATCCTTCATCCCGATGGCATCAGGATTGTAATCTGTAACTATTACCTGATAGCCCATTTTTTTTGCAGTACGGATTACAGGGACCTGCAGCAGGCCTCCTCCGATGATCATAACAGTATTTTTCATATCTGCGTTCCGTTCAGGAAAAATTTTGCATTATGTCTCATAATAGCACGAAGGCTTTTGCCAGTCAACATTAATTCGCAGACAGAAATGTCAGAGCAGAGCATGAAAATGTGTACATTTTCAGGGGGGGTAATATGCTTATTATGCCGAAAATAAAGATGTAAAAGTTTTTGTTAACGAAAGAAGCAGAAGAAAATAATATTTTCTTAATTGACAATAAAAGGCTGTTTTTTATATGCTTTATCGTTAAATTTACAGAGAAACTTGGCCAGACTGCTGACAAGACTGAAATATTATATGGGTATTAATCCTTTTAAAGAATCAGATCTGAATGATCTTCAGAAATATATTTCCAGACTTTTATCCGAACAGAAGGACAGTTTTATGGATAAGGTCCGGGATAAATGGACCCGTTTTCTTGCAAAGGGAAGGGAGCGGATCACCATCATGTTCATCCCTCATTCAGAGAAAAGAATTATCAACTTCCGTATCTCTATTTTTTCTATTGGCCTTATTCTTTTCATTTTCTGCGGAATTACAGGTGTAACATCATTTTTCATAGTCAGGCATTCATCCACTGTAAAGGAAGTGAGCATTCTTAAATCCTACGGTTCCAATTCAGAAGTCCAGATTCAGACCTACAAAAATGAAATGAACAGGCTGTACAGTATTTTCCAGAAATTCAAACCTGAAATAACATATCTCTATTCACTTACTCCAAACAGCAATATTGATTCGCTGTGGGCTATGGGAGGGGTTTATAATCCTTCCTGCGAAGGTGCAGAAGCGACAGATTCCCATGCCCCTTCCATGGAGGAACTGAATATTCAGGAAATGGAGACTGAGCTCCGGACAGCAAAAGGGCTTATGGAAAATATAAAAAGCTTTCTCAAATACAGAAAGAAAATTATAGAAAATACACCTTCCATATGGCCGGCAGAAGGATATATTATTTCGAGATTCGGGCAGAGAAATTCTCCATATACGTTTAAGCCGGAATTCTACAGGGGGATAGATATAGAAGCCTTCCCCGGAAGCGAAATAACAGCAACTGCTCCCGGTACTGTTGAGAAAATTGAGTGGAGTCAGAATCTTGGTCTTACAGTTTCCGTTAAGCACAAATATGGTTTTGTGACTTCTTATTCCCACTGTCAGCGTGTTTCTGTTGAAGAAGGACAGAAGGTTGTAAAAGGTGAGGTTATAGGGTATGTGGGAAAGACCGGAAAGACCACAAGATATATCTGTTTCTATCAGATCCGTATAGGTACCGAGTATGTGGATCCTATTCCTTATCTGAACAGGATTATTCAGTAATCCATAAAGTTTCAGGTCTTTCAGCGGCAGAATCTTTTTAATGAGATGATTATTCTGCAGTCAGGCAGTATTCCGGCTGCGGGTCAGAGTATAACATCGTTCAGATATGCATTCTGTCAGGCAAAAAAAGGCTGTCCTCAGGACAGCCTTTCTGTTAAAATTCATCTTCTCTTCTGTTTATCGTAAGAAGTTCATCTGGAATTTCATCAATCTTTTCTCCGAGCTTGACAGCCACCCGTTTATGGATGAGCCCCGGTCTGCATTTGTATTTACGCCGTCCGCCGATTTTTACTATCATGTCATCTCCGATTTTGGTGTCCGGAAGCTTTATTACATCTCCCAGTCCCAGAGCCAGAACTTCCTGAACCGTAATCTGGGCTTCTCCGATTTCTGCAACAACAGGAAGGACTACGTTTTCCATACGGTTCTGGATTATGGCCAGATTTTCTTCCGTTGCTCCCTTTCTTGTACTGGAATACATGTACTGCGCAGAAAGTTTGGAAATAATAGGTTCAATGGTGATGTAGGGGATACAGAGATTTATCATTCCTTCCACATCTCCAACCTTTGTTTCCAGTGTTACAAGAACAACCATGTCTGTAGGCGGAACAATCTGGGCGAACTGAGGATTTGTTTCAATATTTCCAAGTCTGGGCCTGAGATCAAGTACGTTGGACCAGGCTTCACGGAGATTTCCCAGAATACGCACGATTATGCCTTCCATTACGGAAAGTTCAATATCTGTCAGTTCGCGGCTTGTTTTTGCAGATTCTCCAACCCCTCCGAAAAGTTTATCAATAATTGTAAATGTAATGGTAGGGTCTATTTCCAGAACAGAAGAGCCTTTCAGCGGATCCATATTTACAACGGCCATTGTTGTTGTAACAGGTATGGATTTTATGAATTCTTCATACGTAAGCTGGTCTACAGAGGCCACGTGAACACTTACAAGAGCCCGGAGCTGGGCAGACAGAGCTGTTGTGGTGAGACGGGCAAATGTCTCATGCATCATCTGGAGAGTTCTCAGATGGTCTTTTGAAAACTTGTCAGGACGTCTGAAATCGTAGATCTTGACGCTTTTCTGTTCCTTGGAAGAGGATGATGTGTTTTCATACTTGGAAGAGTCATCATCTCCGGTAGCAATAGCCTCCAGAAGGGAATCTATCTCATCCTGTGATAATATTTCTGCCATTATATTCTGCCTTTATGTACTGTTGCTTCAAGCCCTGTTATCAGCCAGTTTTTCCCGGGGCCTTTGTCTCTTTTTAAAATATATCTGTATCTGTACTTTTCTGTTACAACAGTGTTGTATCTTTCAGCAAGGACATCCACATATGCTGTATCTCCGCTGATTTCTTCCTCTGCAATTTTATAGTCAATGAGGTAGTCCTTTCTGGAGCGGATCAGATAGCTCCTGAATCTGCTGAGCACTTCCTTCCGTTCCTGAACGCCGGCCTTCGTATATGCAAGTATGTATCCTGATTCTGTTTTAATAAACTCCTCAAGATCAATATACTTGAGCATCTTTTCCCTGTCTGATGATTTCTCTGCTTCCAGGGTAAGAAGTACCGTTTCTGACGGAGATACTCTTCTGTCCGTATACGTAAGGACTTTCTGTGCAGCTGAACTGTCGCTGAGCCTGGAAAGAAAAGTCAGTTCATTTTCTCCGTGCACAACATGACGGACAGTGAAGTCAGGGACAAAGTAGCATCTCACTCGGAAAGTACCTTCCGTAATCCGGTAAATATCCCTCAGATCTTCTGTAAAGGTGAAAATTTCTCCTGGACCCAGAATCACTGATCTCCTTGAAAGGTTTTCAACTTCCTCAACGGACAGTTTCTGTCTTTCCCTGTAGTCGATTATATTTTCCAGCTCCCTTCCGTCCATGTCAAATACTCTGGGCTGGAAAGTAGTATAAGTACTGCTGTTCCTGTCATTATCGTAGATAAAGAATTCTGCATTTGCAGAGGATTCATTTTTTACTGAAACACGCAGGATTACCGGTTCTTCGGAAGATACTGTCATCCTGTCCATGGTCAGGAAAACTTTAAATGGTTCGGAATATTCTTCTTCCCCGTAAAGCACTGCCCCTGTGAGCAGAAAGGCTGTTATTACAAGTGTTATGAAACTTTTCATTTAACAGTTCTGATCCTCTTTATTAAATAATCGGAAAAAGAACTGTATTTTTATATAAAAATAGTTCTATCTTCTTCTAAAATGTTCTATTTCTTTCCGTGCCAGTGCATCACAGATTTCGTTTTCCCTGTGGCCTGCGTGTCCCTTTACCCACTGCCAGGTTATATGCCTGTGCCCGGCAAGCTGAAGGAGTTCCATCCAGTATTCCTGATTTTTGACTGGCTGTTTCGAAGCTGTTTTCCAGCCATTCCGGACCCAGGAAAAGATCCACTTTGTTATTCCGTTTTTCACGTATTCGGAGTCTGTAGTCAGGGTGATGACACTTTCCTCTTCCGTCATTTTCAGGGCTTCTATTACGGCAGTAAGTTCCATTTTATTGTTGGTTGTGGAAGCTTCACCTCCGGAGAACTGTTCTTCTGTTCCGTTCCGTACAATTACTGCGCCCCAGCCTCCGGGACCGGGATTGCCGCTGCATGCTCCGTCTGTATAAATATAAATCTGATTCATAATTTGTTCCATGTTTGACTGCAGGTGTTAAATAAAAAACAGTGCATGAGTTTCAACAAGTATTTGAAAACGGGAATAAAAAAAGAGGCTGCTTATGCAGCCTCTTTTTTTATCATCAGAATCGTATTACTTTATAATACCGATCAGCTGTCCGATTTCCTGTGAATATCTGATAACCAGTCCGGCAAAAACAACAGATACCATGGACATGAGTTTAATAAGAATATTCAGGGAAGGACCGGATGTATCCTTGAACGGGTCGCCAACTGTATCCCCTGTAACTCCGGCCTTGTGAGTTTCGGACCCCTTTCCGCCGTAGTTTCCCTTTTCGATGAATTTCTTTGCATTATCCCATGCACCGCCTGCGTTGTTCAGCAGACATGCAAGAGCGAAACCTGCAGTAAGACCTCCTACAAGAAGTCCCATAACCCCGGCAACTCCAAGGATAAGACCTGTCAGAAGAGGAGCAATGAAAGCGAGAAGGGAAGGAACGATCATTTCCTTCTGGGCTCCCTTTGTGGAAATGGCAACACACTGAGCATAGTCAGGTTTTGCTTTCCCATCAAGGATTCCAGGGATTTCCTTAAACTGTCTGCGGACTTCCTTTACCATTTCTCCGGCAGCACGTCCGACTGCATTCATTGTAAGTGCAGAGAAGATGAATGCCAGCATTGCACCGATGAAAACACCACAGATAACTACAGGATTCATAAGTGTAATGTCGTAAGCATTAACAAGGTCGGAAATAGTTGCAGAATGTGCAATGATAGTAGTTGGACCTTCTACAATTCCTTCCGGAAGTGAGGAGTAGAAGGTAAAGTCTCCGACATGGAAACCTTCTGTTCCTGCTATTTTTCCGATCCAGAGTTTGATTTCTTCAATATAAGCAGAGAGAAGAGCAAGAGCTGTAAGGGCGGCAGATCCGATGGCGAATCCTTTTCCTGTTGCAGCTGTTGTATTTCCAAGCATGTCAAGAGCGTCTGTTCTTTCACGGACAACAGGAGGAAGACCGCTCATTTCTGCGTTTCCGCCTGCGTTGTCTGCAATAGGACCATAGGCGTCTGTTGCAAGAGTAATTCCCAGTGTGGAAAGCATTCCTACTGCTGCAAAGCCGATGCCATAGAGACCGTCAGGCATGCTCTGGAAACCGCCGGAGAAGCCGAATGCACAGAGAATAGCAATAGAAGTTACGATAACCGGAATAGCTGTGGAGAACATACCTACACCGATACCGGCGATGATGGTTGTTGCATGTCCCATCTGAGCCTGTTCTGCAATGTATTTTGTAGGCTTGTATTCATCGGAAGTGTAGTATTCGGTTGCCTGACCTGTAATTATTCCTGCCAGCATTCCTGCCACAACTGCACCGAAGATTCCCCATGTAATGAAACCTGTATATGCCATTACTGCAAGAGCAATAAGGATAAGTACTGAGCTCAGGAGAACGCCTGTGTTAAGAGCTTTAAGAAGGCTTTTCATGGAAGAGTCTTCTTTTGTTCTTACAGCAAAAATACCTATGATGGAAAGAAGAATACCGATACCGGCAACAACCATAGGTGCTATAACATTGTTGACTGTTGCAGCAGGCAGAGCTGCACCGAGAGCAACAGCAGCAAGGATGGAACCGCAGTATGATTCATAAAGGTCTGCCCCCATTCCGGCAACGTCACCTACGTTGTCCCCTACGTTGTCTGCAATTGTTGCAGGGTTTCTCGGGTCGTCTTCAGGAATATCGGCCTCAACCTTTCCTACCAGGTCAGCTCCCACGTCTGCTGCCTTTGTGTAGATACCGCCGCCTACACGGGCAAAGAGAGCCTGAGTGGATGCTCC
>JAZRYV010000076.1:0-2786 GCA_045600925.1 Spirochaetota bacterium | reverse complement strand
TGCTGAAATTCTGAAAACAGTCCGTTTTAATCTGTTTTTCAGTAAAGGACAGTATGTCTTAATGAGCCACATCAGAATAAAGGGGCACAGAATCAGAAGATTGGTTTTTGCAAAATACAGTCCGAAGGAAAAAATATCTTCCATTTCACCAAAAGATCCGAAGAAGATTTTACAGCACAGCCAGATGACATCTGCAATAAACAGTGCCAGGAAGAAGGACTTTTTCCCGGTGGAAAGACCTGTGGCAGAAAGGCCGGAGGTGAGAAGAAGAACTGATAACAGAAGAATTATGGTTCCGAATCCAAGAAAACCTAAGAGAGATTTAATGCCGGAAATGAAATCAGCTGTGGAAGATACTGCAGAAGCAATGGACTGAGCCATGCCTTTTATGCTGCTGACAGCATCGTTTACAGTGTCAGATAATGTGAAAGCGAAAGAATCCGATGTAAAAAACAGGAAAAGAATGCATAAAAGAGCAGTAAGAAGAATTTTATCGGGTAATTTACATGGAATGATGTCTGAGAGGCTGCCTCTGAACCGTTTCTGCATTTGTACCGTCCGGCAGATCCGGTGCAGCCGGATCTTTAATGTCGGGATGGGGAGATTCGAACTCCCGGCCTCTTCGTCCCGAACGAAGCGCGCTACCTGACTGCGCTACACCCCGATGAATCAATTTCGCTGTCATTTATTCATATATGCCGCATATTTTCAATTAAAATTTATATGCATTGTATTTTTTATGGAATTTTATGCCTTCCTGTCTGTTTCCGGACATAAATCATAAAACTGATCTCCTCAAAATGTGTTCTGAGCTCTATTTATTAAAATTAAATGAGAAACCCTATATTAATTATTTGAAAAATAAAGTCTCAGTGAATTTATGGATTAAAAAACAGTTTAAGGAGACAATATGTTTTCATATACATCCGATATACTGACTCTTATCGGCAATACCCCGATGATTAAGCTTAAAGGGGAGTCTGTCTTCGGCAAGGCTGAATTCCTGAATCCAGGAGGCAGCATTAAGGACAGAGTGGCACTTGCCATGATTGAGCAGGCTGAAATCAGCGGTGTTCTTAAAGCAGGCATGTCTATTGTGGAACCTACCTCCGGAAATACCGGCATAGGCATCACTCTGGTAGGGAAAAGCAAGGGCTATGATGTGACCATTGTAATGCCGGAAGGCATGAGTCAGGAGAGGAAGCAGATTATTAAGGCACTGGGAGGCAGACTGGTCCTTACTCCGGACAGTGAATCTGTGGACGGTGCTGTACGCAGGGCAAAGGAGATTCAGAAGGAAACCGGTGCCTTTATGCCGGACCAGTTTTCCAATCCGGCAAATCCTGCAGCCCATTACGATTTTACGGCTGCAGAGATCTGGAGACAGATGGCAGGTAATATAGGGGCTTTTGTTTCAGGAATAGGCAGCGGCGGAACCATACAGGGAATAGGCCGTTTTCTCAAGGAACACAATCCGGAAATAAAAATTATTGCCGTTGAACCGAAACATGTTTCCGCTCTGCTTGGATACGAGCCCGGACTTCATCAGATTCAGGGAATCGGAGACGGCTTTATTCCTGAGGTGCTGGACGTTAATCTTATAGACCAGATAATAGAAGTATCGGATGATGAAGCCTTTGATACTGCCAGAGGTCTGGCACTGGAGAATTCCATGCTGGTGGGAACTTCCGCCGGGGCAAATGTTTTCGGTGCACGGCAGGTGCTGCGTCAGTATCCAGGCATAAATGTTGTAACAGTTTTCCCTGACAGAGCTGAAAGGTATTTCAGTACATCTCTGTTTCGCAGGTAAGGATTGAGGTAATAAAATGGTTTCCGAAGAAGATTTAAGGCTTGCTGCAAATACCATAAGAGGACTGGCAATGGATGCCATAGAAAAGGCAAATTCCGGGCATCCGGGGATGCCTCTTGGCTGTGCTGATATTGCTGCAGTACTCTGGGCAAAGATTATGAAATACAATCCGGAAGATCCGGAGTGGGCTGACCGTGACAGATTTATTCTGTCAACCGGCCATGGCTCAATGCTTCTGTATTCCATGCTCTGTCTGACAGGCTGCGGGCTGAGTGTTGATGATCTTAAGAATTTCCGTCAGTGGGGAAGTCTGACTCCTGGACATCCTGAGTTCAGACATACAAAGGGAGTTGAAACCACAACAGGACCTCTTGGCCAGGGATTTGCAAACGGAATAGGCATGGCTCTTGCAGAAAAACTTCTGGCAGGGGAGTTCAATGACGGTGTGGACATCATCAGCCATTATATTTACGCCATTGTGGGCGACGGTGATCTTATGGAAGGGGTAAGCTATGAGGCTGCCAGTCTGGCCGGTCACTGGAAACTTGGAAATATCATTTACATATATGATTCCAACAGTATTTCCATTGAAGGAAGTACAGATGTTGCTTTTACGGAAGATCCTGTACAGCGTTTTGAAGCCTGCGGATGGCATGTTCAGACTATTGACGGTCATGATTTTCAGGCCATAGAAAAGGCAGTTCTGGCGGCTCAGGCAGAAAAGGACAGGCCTTCCCTGATTATTGCAAAAACAAAAATTGCAAAGGGAAGTCCCAATAAAGAGGGAAGTGCCTCATCTCACGGTTCTCCTCTGGGGGCTGATGAGATTCGTCTTGCGAAAAAAAATCTTGGTCTTCCAGAAACTGATTTCTACGTTCCTGATGCCGTTATAAATCTTTTCCGGAACAGGACATCACAGCTTAAAGAAGAATACAGCCGTTGGAAATCACTTTTTTCACAGCATATAACAGGCAGC
>JAZRYV010000075.1:0-6535 GCA_045600925.1 Spirochaetota bacterium | reverse complement strand
AGACTGCCGTGGATAATACTTTAAAGCCTTCTGTGACGGGGCTTAAATCTTTTTTTTGAGGAATCGCTTTATGTCTTATCAGAATTTAAGAAACATCGGTATTGCTGCCCATATTGACGCAGGAAAGACAACTACCACAGAGCGAATGCTGTTCTTTACCGGTACAACAAGAAAGCTTGGAGAAGTTCACGACGGCCAGGCAACAATGGACTTTATGAAACAGGAACAGGAACGCGGTATTACAATTGCCTCTGCTGCTATTTCCTGTGTATGGAAGGATCATCAGATTAATATTATCGACACCCCTGGACACGTAGACTTTACAGTTGAAGTTGAACGTTCACTTCGCGTTCTTGACGGTATGGTCGCTCTTTTCTGCGCTGTTGCAGGTGTTCAGCCTCAGAGTGAAACAGTATGGAATCAGGCAGAACGCTACAAGGTTCCGAGAATAGCATTCATAAACAAGATGGACCGTGTAGGTGCAGATTTTTATGAAGCAGTTTCCCAGATGGACAAATATCTTGATGCAAATCCTGTTCCTCTGCAGGTGCCGGTAGGACAGGAAGAAGATTTTAACAGCCTTATCGATATTGTTGAAATGAAGGCATACAGCTTTGCAGAAATGGATATAAAGGAAATTCCTGTTCCTGCAGAGTACGCTGAAAAAGCTGCAAAGGCAAGAAGTTTCCTTATTGAAAAGATTGCCGACTACAATGAAGAAATCATGGAACTTTTCCTTGATGAAAAGGAAATTCCAAATGACCTTCTTAAAAAAGCCATTCGTGAAGCTACTCTTAAACTGAATATCACTCCTGTTCTCTGCGGATCTTCCTACAAGAACAAAGGTGTTCACATGCTTCTCGATGCAGTTGTTGACTATCTGCCTTCTCCTGTAGATGTAGGTTCAGTTATCGGACACAGTGTTGATGATCCTGAAAAGAATCAGGTAAGACATCCTACAGCAAAGGATCCTTTCTGTGCTCTTGCCTTTAAACTTATTCACGACCCGTTTGTAGGACAGCAGACCTTTATCAGAATCTATTCAGGTGAACTCAGGACAGGCATGGAAGTTCTCAACTCAACAAAGGGCAAACCTGAAAGAATCGGCCGTATCCTCAGAATCAGGGCAAAGGAACGTGAGGAACTGGAAGTTGCAGGCCCTGGAGACATTGTTGCTCTCATAGGTCTCAAAAATACAAAGACAGGTGATACTCTCTGTGATTCATCAGCTCCTCTGCACCTTGAATCTATTTTTATTCCTCCTACGGTTATTGAACTGAAGGTTACTCCTCCGTCAAAGAAGGAAGAAGAAAAACTCGGTGCTGCTCTCAGAAAGCTGGCTATGGAAGACCCTTCATTCAAAGTGCGTCACGATGAGGAAACCAATGAAACCATTATTTCCGGTATGGGAGAACTTCATCTGGAAGTTATTATTGACCGTCTTAAAGAAGAATTCGGCGTTGAAGCTGTTGTAGGAGAGCCTTCTGTTGCCTTCCGTGAAACAATCACAGCAGAAAAAGAAGAAAACTACAAGCATGTTAAGCAGACCGGTGGTAAAGGTCAGTATGCTCACACTGTTATCCGTATTGAACCGAATCAGGAAAAAGGTTTTGAATTCGTCAACCTCATCAAGGGAGGAGCAATTCCTGGAGAATACATTCCTGCTGTTGAAAAAGGTATTGTTAATACAATGGAAGAGGGTGTTCTTGCCGGATTCCCTGTTGTTGACGTAAAGGTTGTTCTGCTGGATGGTTCCTATCATGAAGTTGACTCTTCTGAAATGGCATTCCGGACATGTGCCTCTGTATGTTTCAAGAATGCTTTTATGAATGCAAAACCAATCCTTCTTGAACCTATGATGAAGATTGAAGTCAATACTCCGGATGACTACATCGGTGATGTTGTTGGAGATCTTAACAAACGCCGCGGAAAAATCGAAGCCATGCGGCGCTACAGAAAGGGATCCCAGAAGGTTGACGGCTTTGTTCCTCTTATGGAAATGTTCGGCTATGCAACAACTCTGCGAAGCCTTACAAGCGGACGTGCAACATACTCCATGGAATTTTACAAGTATGTCCCTGTAAACAAGGACCTTCAGGCAAAAATCCTTAAGGATCTTGAAGAAAAGAAAAACGGCGGAAAATAGTTCCGTAAATTAGATAATGCGAAAAGCCCTGATTTTTCAGGGCTTTTTTTATACAGATTTTGGTTTTCAGAGGAAAAGCGGAACAGAAGGAATTATTTTCTGAGAGCCGATTTCATGTCTGTGTACCAGCTGCTGTCTGCAGACTCTGCATTTCTTATGAAATTAAGCAGTTTATGAAACTGGACACATGTTTCCGGAGCAAGAGTGTGTTCCACTCTGCAGGCTTCCTGTCCTGCTGTGTCATCATCAAGCATAAGGACTTTTTTAAAAAATTCTGTCAGACATTTGTGTTTATTGTAGACCTGTTCAGCAAGCATGCTGCCCTGTTCTGTAAGTTCCACAAAACCGTATTTTTCGTAGTCTATAAGTTCAAGCGCTTTTAATTTGTTCAGGGCAGATGTTACACTGGGCATTTTAATACACAGTCTTTTTGCAATGTCCTTGACTCTGACTACACGTTTTTCCTGTTCAAGAATGGAAATGGTTTCCATGTAGTCCTCCATGTTTGAGGACAGCCCTGTATATTCATAGAGGGAAAGAAGTTCCTTGTCTTCCATAGCGGCCTCCGTTTTCTTTTGAATATGCACTGAGTTTTCTGCTGTCAATAAGTTTTCTCTCTTCTTTGAACATATGCAGTCCTGTGAAAATGTCTTTATTAAAGAAACTTTATTAAAATATTGACTTGAAAGGAAAAAACAGCATAATGTACACGGGAGATTTTAAATGGAAATAATTGAAAACATCTTTGCTGTGGTAACATCAAGTACACCATTAATGATTCTTGCAGTAATCACATGCATAATGATTATTGTGGCTGTGCTGAAAAGATTTATGAAACTTTTTATTATAGCAGTGGTCATACTTCTTGCCTATGCCGGATATCTTGCATATACAGGACAGGAGATTCCTGTAACCAGTGAGGAAATCATTCGCCACGGTTCGCAGAAACTGGAGCAGCTTAAACTGGATGCCATGAAGGAACGTCTTAAGGAAAAAGGGCAGGAGGAAATGGAAAATCTTATCAAGGATCAGCTCAGAGAAAAGACAGATGAACTCCTTAAAAAGAGCGGATCAGATATGTAATTCATCCTGCTTAAATTTTGATTTGCATTTTGATAAAATTTTTATTATATTAAACTATGAGGGTATTTTATGAAAAAGCTGATTATGATATTTATAACAGCAGCAGCGTTTGGACTTGTCTCCTGCTCTCCCGGAAGTAATGACGACAGCACTGCTTTTACTGTAACATGGGATCTTAACTATGCCGGAGCTTCGTCTCCGGAATCAGAAACAGTGAAAGCAGGATCTCTGTTAACAGAACCTGGAATTCCACTTAGGGAAGGTTATGATTTCTTAAACTGGTACAGAGAATCAGATTGTATAGAGCAATGGAATTTTGAAACAGACACGGCAGAATCTTCTGTTGTTCTTTACGCAAAATGGAGAAACAGAGCGTATCTGACATTTAAAAGTGCAGAACGGTTTGCAGTCACTGCAGAGAATAAAGGGTGGATGACTGCCGATCCTGCAGGAGTAATTGAATATTCCAGAGACACAGAGAAATGGGAATCCTGGTCCGGAGATTCTGTTGCAGCACAGGAGCCATCAGAAGACGGCAGTTATTACCTGTTCTTCAGAGGACAGGACAACAGTATAATAACAGGCAGTGTAGATGCAGGGTGGAAACTTGAAGGTACTGCCGGAATAGAATGTCACGGAAACATAATGACACTTCTGGATTATAAAGATCCGGACAGTGCAGAAATGGGAGAATACTGCTTTAAATATATGTTTTACGGGTGTACTTTACTGAAAACAGCCCCTGAGCTGCCGGCCACTAAACTGAAACTGTCCTGCTATAACGGCATGTTTACAGACTGCATTTCCCTGACAGCAGCTCCTGTACTTCCGGCTGCCGAACTGGTTTATCACTGCTATTCCTGTATGTTTTCCAAGTGCAGTTCACTTAACATATCAGAGAGCCGTGACATGGATCCCGTATCGGGAGGAACGGAGTTCTTCAAATGCCCGGCAGAGGCGGCAGAAGATGCAGTGTCAGGAATGTTCTTTAATACAGGTGGAGATTTCCTGGACAGTGAACCTGTTCCGGGCAGAACATATTACTGGTACTGATTCTGTAAAAACGAAGCCGCAGATCTGAAGTCTGCGGCTTTTTTATGGCGAAAAAAGTTCATGGATTAATCTTTTTTTAAGAGAAGATTTAATCCTGACTTCTTTGTAAAATCTGAAATTACAGCTGTGCCTTCCACTGGTTCAGAGCCTGAATGTAGTATTCCACAGGAGGAGGAGTGATCTCCAGTTTTTCGGATATGATTTTTCCTGCCCAGCGCCTTTCTGTATATTCGCATATGTCTTTTATGTTTCTGCCTGAAAGATCTGCTGAATTTTTTCCGAGAACAGCCAGATTTTCCGGTGAAAGATGAACCGCATACCCTGCAAAAATCTGTTCCCTTTCCAGGGCGTCAGGAAGAGGAAAATAAATGGAAATATCAAATCTGCTGACCAGGGCATTGTCAAGATCCACTTTCCGGTTGGTTGCTCCGATTGTAATGGTGTTTCTGGCCGCATCTATTCCGTCCAGTTTCCGGAGAAGGACCGAAAGTATCCGACGTGTGGCCTCGAACATTCCCTGATCTCTGGAGCCCGCCAGAGAATCTATTTCATCCAGGAAAATTATGGCCCCTCCCATATCATCGCAGGCAGAGAAGATCTCCGAAAGATTTTTTGATGATTCGCCGTACCATTTTGACATTATGGATTCAACAGGTACATACACTAGAGGAATCCCCGCCTCTCCGGCAATTATTCTTGCGGCAGTAGTCTTTCCAACGCCAGGAGGACCTTCAAACAGCACAGCCCCTGGCCGGTTTGTGGCAGAAATTTTTCTGGTCAGAGAAGCGATTTTATCATACACTTCCGGATTTTTAAGGGGCATTATTATGGACTCACGGATGGTCTGTTTCACAGCATCATATCCTGCCATGCTGTCCCAGGACAGGCCGGCCCCGGAAAGGATGGAGGCCCCGAGACTGAGGATTCTTGTCTCCGGGGCTTCTTGCGTGGTGCCGGAAAGCACTCTGAAGATTTCTGCAGATGCATTTATTTCTTCCTGGGTAAGCAGTCCTTTTTTGGAAATAATGCACCTTGATGTATACACCGTGAAAAATTCAAATTTTATATTGTCCAGAAGTGATTCTGTTTTGAAGAGATTTTTATTAAGTGCCTGAAAACTGTAATGTCCGTCTTCGAAAACACAGATTCTTACATTATCCAGATAACGTTTGATTACAGCCATGCAGCGGAAAATTGAATCCTCTGTAAGTTTCTGAATACGGAAGACAATGCGTGATGTTCCTTTTTCAAAAGTGATTTCCTGTCCGGAACCGGTGATGTCAGACTGAATGCCTGAGGAAAAGGAAGAGATTTCAGCTGAAAGCTGTTCCTTCATTTTATCAAATGGTATAAGCAGAAGTTCTTTGTTTTCCATGTTTTCCTCAGAATCGGATTGTAAGACAGATTCGTTTTTTTTCAATTCTGCCTGTATAGTCGCTGGTCCATTCCAGTTTCATAAATGTAAGATACAGGCTGTTCAGTGAACTTTTTTCCACAGGAACATTGTCTGTCAGGGTATCCTCTGATGCCAGATACCGAATATTCCGCAGGCATCTGAACATGCTGTTTTCAAAGGAAGATGAATTGAAGTTGTTTTCAGAATCACTGGTAAAGCACCAGAATGCGGCCGAGTCTTCGGAAAGAATCAGATGATTCTCTTTGTTGAAAAGCTCTTCACTCATAAGAGTTTTTGAAAATCCGTTCAGTTTTTCAACAGGAAGTCCTTCCATGGCCTGTTTCAGTGTCGTGTCTGTTCCGTCTGCATTTACGAAAATGCAGTCCGGAACAGGAAATGTTATTATAAAGGAAAAAGGTTCCTTCTTAATATGGATCACGCCGTTTTCAGGCCGGTATTCTGTTCCGTTCTGCTCAACTGCTATGTCAAAATACCTGAAAGAGGCTTCTTCCGTTTCAGGAACAGAGCTGCAGGAAAGAATCAGTGTTATCAACAGGATAAGACAGATATATAGCCTTTTCACATTTATATCCGAAAAAAGATGTTATTCCTGACATGTGACATAATCTTTTTTGTCTGTCAAACCTTTATTGCATGAATAACAGTAAAATACATCAAAAGGGGAGAATAAAAAAACTCCTGAATAATCAGGAGTTTTTTATGAGCCAATGACCGGATTTGAACCGGTGGCCTGCTCATTACGAGTGAGCTGCTCTGCCAGCTGAGCCACATTGGCATATGTCTATAAAATCTGAATGCATATATATGTCAATAAAAATGCCTACAGATTTCTGCTC
>JAZRYV010000074.1:0-2481 GCA_045600925.1 Spirochaetota bacterium | reverse complement strand
ACAGCCATGGATGTCTGTGTTGTACAGATGGATCCAGGACCCATGCCTATTCTCAGACCGTCGGCTCCTGCTTTAATAAGAACTTCACACTGTTCTGCTGTAACAACGTTTCCTCCGATGATTTCCAGTGAAGGGAAGTTTTTCTTTATATATTTTATCATCTCAACCTGGTAGATGGAATTTCCCTGGGCAGAATCGATTACAACTACGTCTACACCTGCATCAACCAGATGTTCAAGTCTTTCCTTTGCCTCTTCTTTTGTTGAAATGGCAGCACCTACCATGAGCTGTTTCTGTGCATCCTTGGAAGAAAGCGGATAATCCCTGTTCGTCAGCAGGTCATTTCTGCTCATAAGGGCAACAAGACGGCCTTCTTTGTCAACTATTGGAAGTTTCCCTTTTTTGGACTGCCTGAGAATATGATTTGCTTCTGAAAGTGTAACTCCTTCCGGGGCAGTTACCAGATTTGTGGTCATGAAATCACGGAGAGGCTTCCTTCTGTTCCCTTCAAAGTCGATATCACGGTTGGAAACTATTCCTATAAGTTTTGATCCAAGATGACCGTCTTCTGTAATGGGAATCCCTGAAAATCCGTAGTGGGCTTTGATGATATCTATGTCTTCTATTGTATTGTCAGGAGAAAGGACAATAGGGTTGTTGATGAAACCGTTTTCATAACGTTTTACCTTCCTGACTTCCTCTGCCTGTTTTTCAGGAGTGTTGTTGTAGTGGATGATTCCGATTCCGCCCTGAAGAGCAAGTCCTATGGCCATGCTGGATTCGGTAACTGTATCCATAGGACTTGAAACCATGGGAACCTTAAGAGTTATATTTTTGGTTAGTTTTGTTTCAAGATTTACATCATCAGGAGAGAAGTCAATATATCCGGGCAGAATGATGAAGTCATTGTAAGCCCTTCCTGTAGGTTGTGTAAAAAGTTCTTCGGCGGAAAAGCCGTCAAGTTTAGCCATTATTTCCTCCCTTGGCACTGTGTTTACCGTTTGTAATTCTGCTATCTTTAAATAAACTACAAATTCAGCAAGGCTTTTTTTTGCAATATTTTTATTGTTTATATATAAATTTTGATGTGATATTTTGATTGAAAACATTCGTTTATGTTTAAAAAATCAGCTGGTGTATTAAGGAGGAGCCATGTCATTTAGAAATTTCAGTTTTTTTGCATTTTTTGTTTCAGTTTTTATGTTTTATGCAGGATGTTCCCCTGAATATTCGGGACAGGAGAATCCCGGAGCCCATTTCTGGCTGAAAGGGAAAAAGATTTTTCTTGATCCTGGCCACGGAGGCACTGCAGCTGATGATAAATTCCGGAATGGTCCGTTCGGTGTTACGGAAGAAGCAGTGAATCTGAATACTGCCCTTATTCTCCGTTCCATGCTGGAACAGGCCGGAGCACAGATATGCATGTCCAGAACCTCTGACACTAATATTTCTCTGGATGAAAGGGCGGATATGGCATTTGAATACGGGCCGGATCTTCTTATAAGCATCCATCACAACGGAACGATCCGGGCCATGGACAATGTTAATTATTCATGCGTGCTGGTCCATGGAACAGAGGACTGTTTTCCTGCAGGATACAGGCTGGCCCGCTGTGTCAGCAGTGAGCTTGCAGATCTGACAGGAGGACCTGCCCTTGTCCTGTCCGATTATGCAGTTTTTAAAGAAACAGGCACCAGAATTCTGAGGAGAACAGCTTCCCTCTGTCCCGGGATTATAGGTGAGGGAGGATTTTTTTCTCATCCTGAACAGGCACTTCTTTTTAAATCACAGGATTATCTGAAACAGGAAGCGGAAGCCTGGTTCCGTGGGATATCCGCTTTTTTCAGGGCCGGAGTGCCGTCAGCCTGTCTGTATTTTTCCTGCGGACGGGAAAATGGCATAATTCATGACAGCAGCCCGGAAATATGGCTTAAAACCGATTCAGGTACAGCGGAGGCGGAAGTCCGTGAAACTGACCTGTACATTACTCTGGACGATATTCCTGTTAAGGTTTCGAAGGAAGGAAATAATCTGTTCAGGCTGGACTATGGTAAAAAGCTGTATCCTGGAGGTCACAGATTCAGATTCAGTGCAGGAAATTCTGCCGGAGGACGCAGCATGGTCTTTTTTACATCTTTTATTTCTCCAGTATCTGGAGGTGATTTTGCCTGGCTGGTGAAAGAAGGCAGGAAACTTCTGAGTTCCGGAAACGCTCTGGAAGGCACCAGAATGCTTATGAGTGCTTCTTCCCTGGAACAGACCGGACCTGAGGCAGCCTCCATTCTTTCAGACATCAGTCTTGGATTTAAAAAGCTTGGGCTTGATGATACAGCTCTGTACTTCAGGTTGGCTGCAGAAAGGTTTTATGCTGACCGGGAAAAGGATGGAATAACTGTGAACGGATGGTATCCGGTAAAATATCACGGAAAACTGCTGTCTGGAATTTTCGGACAAAAACCATAAGGGAGCATTTTTTTATGG
>JAZRYV010000073.1:0-8539 GCA_045600925.1 Spirochaetota bacterium | reverse complement strand
AAATCCTGTAATAAAAACAGCCGAAGGAGAGATCACTGATGATGAAGGATGTCTTTCCATGCCGGGCTTTTCCGGACAGGTGCCGAGGGCTGCCAGAGTAACTGCTGACTACATGGACCGGAAAGGGAACAGGCATACTGTTACGGTTGAAGGACGCATGGCCAGATGTTTTCAGCATGAAACCGACCACCTTCACGGAATCCTTTATATTGACAGAATGAAAGACAGTTTTGTTTCAGGAAAAATAACAGGATCAGTCATTCCTGTTCAGGCACTGATTGATTACACAAGAGGGAAAGAAGTAAAGTAAGGCAAAATCACTGAACCGTCTTTTTCCCGGAAAGTTTCATTCCTGTCCTTTCAGAAAATTTTCTGTAATTCTGCTGTTTTTTTCCAATCCTCAAAAAAATCTCTTTCTTCAGAAAGGAGGAAGGTTCCTCCTGCTGCGGCTCTTCATAAAAAAAAGGATCATCTTCCGGTATATTTTCATCAGCCGGAACATGCCCTGCTGTCCGCTTCTTTGAAAGAGATGTATTCCATCCGGAAAGTTCTCCTTTCACGTCTGCAGGAACAGGACCTGTTTCTGCAGTAAAAGATGAATCAGACATATTTTGAACAGAAGCCTGCATATATTCCTTACGGCTGAAAACTGAAGAAAGCCTGCCGTGAATTTTTCTGGTCACCATGGTTCTTGGTATTTCAAAAGAACAGGATGTATAAGCTGCTCCAGGTCTTAATGTCAGAGCCCGGACATAGCCTGCATCCTGAACCTGTCTGACAGCATCTTCGCAGAAAGCACCGAATGGAAAGACAAAGGTATCCACAGTAATACCAAGCCTTTTTTCCAGAACTTCTTTTGAATAACTGATTTCTTTTTTTACAGACTCAGGATTCTTTCTGATCTGATCCAGTGTGCAGTAATTGTGAAAATAACCGTGGGATGCAGCACCGCATCCATCACTGATCATTTCTTTCAGCTGATTCCATGTCAGTGCATAGGACTGTTTTCCTGTTACTGCAGGATAAACAGCCAGAAGAGGTTTAATCTTCAGCGGAGCAAGGACATGTTTATATGCATCATAAACAGTTCTGTGTCCGTCGTCTATTGTAAGAAGGATGTTTTTTGAACCTCTGTAGTTTCCTGAAACAAAATCAGGCCATGAGATAAATTCATAACCGTCATCCATCAGATCCATGCACTGTTTTCTCAGTTCATCCTGTGAAAAGCTGTAATTGTTTCTGCTGCCAAGGAAAGTATGATAAACAAGGATATGAACCTCTCTGCCGTCTCTTCCATAGCTGACAGAACATAACAGCAGAGAAACAAGAATAACAAGAAGAAACTTTTTCATGAGTTTTATTTTATAAAATAAAATTAAAAAAGACAAAGCAGAAAGAAGCTTTTTCTTTTTATTTATTAATAAATCATCTGACGGTCTGCCACATATCAAAACCATGTTCTTTTTTAAGGATTTCGGAAATTTCCTTATCATATATTTCCTTTTTCCCCTTCAGAGCATTTTTCAGAGAAGGCCATGCAGCTGAACAGCCTGCTTCAGCAGAACTGTAATATTTTTCCATTGAAGGAAGAAGATAATTTCTGATGGCTGTATATTCTGTCCAGCTTTCTGAATTTTCATAATCATTCATTTTGCAGACTGTCAGTTCTTTAAGATACAGTATCCTTGACATAAAATCCAGAGATGCATCCTGCCCCGCTTTTGTAAAAATTTTTTTCAGATCCTGAACTGTTTCCTTTGATGAAGACTCTTTTCCAGGATCAGTGACAAAAACATAGTCAAGATAAAGACTGTCATCAAAGCCAGAGCCGAAACCTGCAGCCTCAGATGTCTTTTCAAAAAGCTCCTGCTGAACTTCTGTAAAAAAAGTACTGTAATCTCTTTTTAATTCATAAAAAGTTGAACATCCTGAAACAAAAAGCACAAGCAAAAATGCTGAAAAAAATCTTATTCTATTCACATAAAACATATTTAAAAATCCTCCGGTTTCAAAAGGGCTCCTTCCGGAATAAAAACCTTTGCCCTTCTTCCAGCAACATTAAAAAAATCTCCTGCAGAAATTCCTGTCCCAGGCCTGAGAGCTATAATGGAATCCTCTGTAATAAGCTCCCCTGCCTCAATATTCCTGGCAGCAAAAAGGCTTCTTCTGGCTGCTGCTGCAACGGGTGTCTCATTTTCGCCGTAATCGATCTGTCCTGATCCCAGCATTGCAAAAACGTTTTCTGCTGCCAGAATAATTTTACGGAACTCCTCAGGATCCGATGAAACATCTTTGTCAGGGCAGGCAAAATTTTTGTCAATGGTAAAATGCCTCTCAAAAAACCTTGCCCCCAGTGCAGCTGCAGCAGGGACAGCCTGTCCGTTTCTGCTGTGATCAGAAAGCCCTGTTTCCAGCCCGAATTCCTGCCTGAGAGCCGGTATTCTCAGGAGATTTGCATTCCTGTCTTCCACAGGGTAATTGGCAACACAGTGGAAAAGAATCAGTTCTCCGCCGCCTGCTTTCTTAAAAGCATCTATGGCCGCAGAGATTTCCTGCTTTCTGCAGATTCCTGTGGACATGAAAGCCGGCTTTCCGGTCAGGCCTATTTCCCGTATAAGGCGAATGTTCGTCACTTCGGATGAAGCAATCTTGTACAAAGGGACATTCAGTTTTTCCAGAAAGGCAGCAGAACCTGAATCAAAAGGAGAGGAAAAGAAAACCATTCCAAGTTCCTCTGCAGTTTTTTTAAGGTGAATATATTCATTCTCTGTCAGAGAAAACTGATCAAAAAACTGAATTACAGAAAAATCCTTTTCCGAGCAGTCCCCTTTTTCCAGCAGTGATTTTGTATAGACCGAATTAAGCTGCCGTGGATCGATTGTCTGAAATTTTACTGCATCCGCTCCGGCAGCTGCAGCACTGATGATCATCTTTTCTGCCACATCTGCCTTTCCGTTGTGATTAAGGCCTATTTCTGCAATATAAAATCCATGACGGCCGTGTTTTTTTCTCTGAGTTAAAATTTCATCAAGCATATTATGGCCTCTGACGCTTTAAGTTTTTGTTTCATTCCGGAAAGGAATCAGATTCCCGAACTTTGCCATCTGTATTAACTTCAGTGAACATTCCTTTACAGAAATAGACTTGATAAATTTTATCTGACAGGCATAAATGTCAGACTTAAACAATAAAGTCAATAAAAAACAGGAAAGGAATATGAAAAGACCCATGCTGGGAGAGCTTCTTCTGGAAAAACAGTACATTTCTCAGGATCAGCTTAATGAGGCACTGAAATTCCAGGAAAAGAAAGGCGGCCTGCTGGGGATTCTGCTTTTAACAGGTGGCATCATTACGGAAAAGATGCTTGATGAATGTCTGGAGCTGCAGGCATATACTGTGGTTTACGGGAAAAAACATCAGATATCCGGGGAGTGAATATAAAAGGGGCTGTCTTAAGACAGCCCCATAAAATTTACTTAACTTCGTACAGCCAGCCGTGTTTATCTTCGATCTCTCCCCTCTGAATTCCAAGAAGAGTATCATGAAGCTTTGTAAGAACCGGTCCGGCATTTTTTCCGTCACCGAAAGTAAATGTCTTTCCTTCGTATTCAATGGAACTAACAGGAGTGATAACTGCAGCTGTTCCAACAGCACCAACTTCATCGAATTCAGCAAGTTCTTCTACAGGAATACGTCTCCTTTCAAATTTCATTCCAAGATCCCTTGCAATAACTGAAAGGCTGTCATTGGTTACACTTGGAAGGATGGAAGGAGAGTCCGGAGTTACATAGGTATCTCCCTTTACTGCTATGAAATTGGAAGTACTGAACTCATCAATATATTTCTTTTCCTTTGCGTCAAGATACAGAACTACAGGGAAACCTTTTTCTTTTCCCATATGTTCTCCTCTCAGACCTGCAGCATAGTTTCCGCCGACCTTGCAGTCTCCGACTCCGAGAGGGGCAGCACGGTCGAATTCATTGACAATAAGAGATTTTACAGGAGCAAAACCGTTCTTGTAGTACGGTCCTACAGGTGTTACAAACATGAGGAAATTATATTCAAAAGCCGGTCCAAGACCAACCTTTGCTCCGGTTCCGATGGCAAGAGGTCTTATATAAAGACTTGCACCTGTTCCATATGGCGGAACATATCTTTCATTGGCTTTAACAACCTTCTTTGCTGCCTCTACAAACTCCTCAACAGGAAGCAGAGGAATGGATATTCTGTCACAGCTTTTCTGAAGACGTCTGCCGTTGGCATCCGGTCTGAAAATAACAGTTCTTCCGTCCTTTGTTTCAAAGGCCTTCATCCCCTCAAAAGTTTCCTGTCCGTAGTGCAGACAGGGAGCTGCTATGTGCATTGGAAGGTATTCATCTGTTGTAAGTACACCATCTGACCAGGAACCGTCTTTCCACACATAACGGATATTGAAATCTGTCTTCATGTATGCGAAAGAAAGATCGCCCCATTTAAGGTCCGCTTTTTTTACTGTGCTCATTGTAAATCTCCTGATATTACAAAATAAAATTCCCTGCAGCAGACTGGCATTTACTGCATACCCATTTTCCAAATGCATAAAGTAAATGTCAAGAAAAATGTCTTACGCCTACCATACCAGTCTGTCTGCGCCGTCAGCCGGTCTGGATCTGTTTTCATACTCCGGAACAAATTTCTTTAAAAGATCACGTGCCTGCCTGCCGGATATCTCCTTATGAAAATCAAAGGCGGATCTTGCCTCCGCAAGGACTCCATCAGACAGCTGTCCTGAATTCTCCCTTTTTACAAAGATACGGTTATTGCAGGTACGCTCCAGATCTGCTGTGTCAATGAAAAGCTCCTCATTCAGCTTTTCCCCGGGTCTCAGCCCCGTAAACTGAATCTTTATGTCCCTGTCCGGTTCAAGACCGTACATTTTAATAAGGCGGCGGGCAACATCGGCGATCCGGTACTGATGCCCCATATCCAGAACAAATGTCTCTCCTCCGCTGGCAAGGGCTCCTGCATTTATCACCAGAAGAGCAGCCTCAGGAATAGTCATGAAATATCTGGATACATCAGGATGAGTTACAGTAACAGGACCTCCGGCTCTGATCTGCTGCTGAAACAGCGGGATGACAGAGCCTCTGCTTCCAAGAACATTGCCGAATCTCACTGCAGCTGTCCGGATCCGTCCACGCCTGTTCACTGTCTCAGTCAGAATCTCTGCCAGACGCTTTGTTGCCCCCATTACACTGGAGGGACGGACAGCCTTGTCTGTAGAAATCAGAATAAATTCACTGCCTGCATTTTCAGCTGCTTCCAGGACATTCAGTGTTCCAATGACATTGTTCCGGCATGCTTCAGCCTCATTGTATTCCATAAGAGGAACATGTTTATGGGCTGCAGCATGAAATACCACATCAGGTCTGAACTCACGGAAGATTCTTTCCATCATGAATCTGTCCTTCACATCTGCAATACGGCAGGAAATCAGGGGACTTTTTTCCATAAAATCCGTATAGTTCTTTATGGAATTTATAAGGCTGTAGATGGAATACTCTCCCCTGCCCAGTGCAGTTATCTGTGCAGGCTGAAATTTAAGAAGCTGACGGCAGATTTCCGAGCCTATGCTTCCGCCGGCACCGGTCACCAGTATTTTCTTTTCTTTAAGAAAGGCCTTCATGGCCGGCACATCCACGGAATATTCACTGCGGTCAAGAAGGTCGGAAACGGATATTTCCTGTACTGCAGGAAGGAGAGGCACTGAATCAAAATACTGTTCACCCTGGGGAAGGATGCTGACCCTGACTCCTGTGGATGCAGCAGTCTCCGCTGTTTTTCTCAATGCATCTCCGGAAACCGAGGGCATGGCAATTATAATGCTGTTCACTGAAAATTTCCGAACCAGAGCAGGAATTTCCTCAGTGGTTCCCAGGACTTTTTTGCCGCAGAAAACAAGATTCTTCTTGGAAGGATCATCATCAGCGAATCCCGTAATTTTATCTGCAAGGCCACGGTCTGTAAATTCCCGGAGAAGCATCCTGCCTGCCTCACCGGCTCCGGTTATAAGAACATGATCATTTTTCATGACTCAGAAATAAATTCCTGTAATAATAAATCAATAAAAAAAGCTTTATCAAAACAGAGGTCAGGCAATAATGTGAAAAAAACCGGAAGGCACAGATGAACAGAAAAATAAAAAGAGCAGTGCTGTTTGATATTGACGGCACCATCCTGAATTCAGGAGGAGCAGGAATGGAGGCTTTTATGAGAGCTGCCATGGAAACCTTCGGCTCCTCCGAATACATGAAACAGATAGATTTTCACGGACGGACAGATAACTATATAATAAACCGTTTTGCAGAACATCCTGATTTCCGGAACACGGACAAACTGATTCTGGAACAGAAAAAATCTGCTCTCCGGAAAAGATACATTTCCATTCTGGAGCAGATTGCCCCGGAATACAACGGGGTTCTTATGCCAGGCATCCATAATCTTGTAAAAAGACTGGATTCAGAACAGGAAACAGTCCAGGGGCTTTTAACAGGAAATTTTTACGAATCGGCTTTTATTAAACTTAACCGTTTCGGTCTTGGAAAATATTTCTCTTTCGGAGCCTTCGGAGGAGATGCAGAAGCAAGAGAGGATCTGCCGCCGGTTGCCAAAAGACGTTTTATGGAGACCTTTGGACAGAATATGGATTTCAGCAGAATGATCATTATCGGCGATACAGTGCACGATATCAGCTGTGCGAAAGCATGGGGAGCAGTATCTGCTGCTGTCGGAACCGGAGGAAACGACAAAAATCTTCTGCTGAGCAGGAAACCGGATTTTTATTTCGATGATCTTTCGGATACGGAAAAAGTCATGCAGGCAGTTCTTTCAGTTTAAGACAGCATCAGAAACAGCAGATTTATGATGATTCTCTGCTTCATTTATTTTTTTCTGAACCTCCGGGACAGACCTGCAGTAAGATACCGGAGTTCAGGAACTTTCAGAATCCAGCAGCAGAGAGCATAAATTCCTGCACCGGAAGGAACAATAACAGCCAGAAGTCCCCATCTGACAGAAGAAGGCGCAGATGTCCAGTCTGCTGTTCCGGAAACAGACAGACAGAAAGCTGTCATCACTGCGGAAGCAAGAACATATTTCATAACAGGAATCATCAGTGAACCGAAACCGATCTTTCCTGTTCTTGACCGGAGGATGACTGCAAGAATCAGAACCTGAACAGTGCTGGACAGGGACAGGGCAAGAGTCAGTCCTGCATGTCTGAGCTCTGTATTCATAAGCAGCCCCCCTGCAGCAATATTCACAGCCAGAGCAGCAGCTGCAGATGCTACAGGAGTTTTCATGTCCTTCAGGGAATAAAAAACAGGGGTTGTCAGTCTCAGCACGGAGAGAGAGGGAATTCCCATTGCGGCAAAAAACAGTGCTTTATATGTAAGAACGGCATTTTCCGGGGAAAAGTTATTTCTCATAAAAATAGAAGCAATTATGGGAAGTCCCAGAGCCATGAGAGCAGCAGTTGCAGGCACAGCCATGAAAAGAGCCGCCCTGAGTGATTTTATATAGACTGCTTTCAGGTCATCCAGACTGTTCTTTGCACTGAGTCTTGACATTTCAGGAAGAATAACATTTCCTATGGATACTATGAACACACCCAGAACAAGTTCTGTAAGACGGTCGGAATAATATATATATGATATAGCCCCTGATTCCAGACAGGATGCCATGACTGTAATAATCAGACTGTTGATCTGGTACACTGCCATGCCGAAAAGGGCCGGAACCAGCATGGAAAAGATCTTCCGTATGCCCGGATGCCGGAAGTCCAGAGAAAACTTCATGCGGAAACCGGTCTTAATCATATACGGTATCTGAAGAATAATCTGCAGGATTCCTCCGATAATGACACCCGCAGCAGCACCTGTTATAGGTCTGTCAAAAAACGGAGCAAGGCAGAGAATGCCGAAAATCATCCCCACATTAAGAAAGACCGGAGCAAAGGCCGGTGCGAAGAAATATTTATGGGAATTAAGAACTCCCATGGAAAAAGCAACCAGTGATACAAAGAACAGATACGGGAACATAATCCTGTTCAGGAAAACAGCCAGTTCAGTCTTTTCCGGATCAGAAAATCCGACTGCAAACACAGAGACTATCTGCGGGGAAAATATCTCACCAAGAGAAAGAAGAAGAACCAGAATTATCAGCAGAATGGAAAGCGTTCTGGCTGCCAGATCCATGGCTTCCTTTTTTCCCCTGTTCACAAGATAATCGCTGTAGACAGGGATGAAGGAAACTGTCAGAGCTCCTTCTGCCACAAACCTCCGGAACAGATTTGGAATTTTAAAGGCCACAAAAAAAGCATCTGTCTGACCTGTCGCACCGAAGCAGGAGGCCATGAGCATATCCCTTACAAAACCAAGAATACGGCTTGCAAGAGTGGAAAGAGCAACAATACCTGTGGATCGCAAAATGGAGTTCATAACATTTTCCTGAAATACTTGACAAAAGCATTAAATGATTATAATTTTCAAGAAATTAATTT
>JAZRYV010000072.1:0-1571 GCA_045600925.1 Spirochaetota bacterium | reverse complement strand
TCCTGTAAAACTTGCATCTTCTGCTGTAATTCAGGGACGGACTGCCGGCATATGTGCTGCCGGAGGAAAAGCCTCATACAGAGGATCAGCCGGTTCCTTTGCTGCTGTACTTAATGGTCTTGAAGTGGCAGCCTGCGGTTTTAACGCAGAAACGGCCGCTGAACGGGGATTTGATCCTGTGTCAGGTAAATTTTCCGGCATTGAACTGTATCCTTTTATGGCTGATGATTCTTCTGTAACAGTGAAAATAACAGCAGACAGAGCCACCGGCCTTATACTCGGCTGTCAGGCCACAGGCCGCAGTGCGGGATGGAGAGTCTCTTTGGCAGCCGGGGCTCTTTTCAGCGGCACTGACATTGACCGTTTTATGGAAACAGAACTCTGTTACTGTCCGGAACTGGGACAGGCAGAAGATCCTCTTATGAAGGCTGCAGATTTCTGCAGAAGAAGAATCTTAAAAAGCTAGCTCCAGACTGTATACCTGTCCCTTCCGCCTTTTTTGGACCGGTACAGTGCCTCATCAGCCTTGCTGTAAAGAGTTTCAAAATCCTTCCCGTTTTCAGGGAAAAATGCAACTCCCACACTTGCACTTATGGTACAGAGAATGTTCTCGCTGGAATAGGAATTACGGAAAACCTCACATATCTGACCGGCCTTCTTCTCTGCAATTTCCCGTGAATTAATATTCTTCATAAAGACATAGAACTCATCTCCGCCCATTCTTCCCAGAATATCGTTTTCTCTGAAAAGAGCTTTAAGTCTCTGGCTCATGGTCTTAAGAACAACATCACCCTGCTGGTGTCCAAGACTGTCGTTCACATCCTTAAAATGATCCATATCAATTATCAGAAGTGCATGCAGTGTTTCTGGCTCTCCTGCCCAGGAGGAAATGACAGATTTTATTTTGTATTCAGCAGATATCTTGTTGTTAAGCCCTGTAAGCTGATCAGTTTCAGCTATTTTTTTCAGCCGGTTTTCTGTGGATGAGAAAATCTTTGCTGAAATTATAATGTAGACCAGAAGAAGAATAATAAAGGTGACAATAAGACCTATAATAATGTCAGAGTGGTTTCTGATATATTCCTCAACAAACTGAACATCCACATATCTTCCCAGCCACTTTTCCCTTAGCTCAGGAACAGACCTGTCCTGAATAAGGGAAATAAGGCAGTCGTTGACTTTACTGTTCAGACTGCCGGAACGGTCGGAAAAACCGTAACACCGACAGCTTCCCAGAATGGTAAAGCCTGTCTGAATATTCCCTGTACGGTACTGATTAATAATAAAACGCCCGACAGAATACCTGCATACTGCAAAGTCTGATTCTCCTGATATGAGTGATCTGAAAGTGTCACCACAGGATGTGCAGATTCGGAAGTATCTTTCCAGACCGAACATCTTAAGAAATTCAGGAATTTCTGAACCTTCAATGACTGCAATTCTGCTTCCATACAGATCATTTATGTCCTCTGCCTTTTCAAAGCCGAAAACTACAAATGGATCTTCTGAAACAGGAAGGGATTTTTTCTCAGTGATTTTTCTGTCAGCCAGATCAAGACCAGCAATCATAT
>JAZRYV010000071.1:0-3119 GCA_045600925.1 Spirochaetota bacterium | reverse complement strand
TATTCTTTTTTCAGTATCATTCTGTTTAATGAAATGATAAACAGATGATTCTTTCAGAAGAACCGTATTTCTTGGAAGCCTTGCGGAAATACGGTCATCTGTATCATTTATCAGAGCCACTGGAACAGTACTGCCTTTGAAAAAAAGAACACTGTTCCTGTAGGCTGAATAGTTTATAAACACAGCATCAAGTTTGTCTTTAAGGCACACTTTTATTCCTTCAGCTGAATAAATAAAAGCACATCTGAAACCGTCAGGATAAGTAAGTCTGAAGTTTGATGTTCCGTGATAGATTTCAGCAAGAGCTCCGGAAGGAAAGAACCATTTCATTCCTGAAAGGCTTTCCTTGATGATGTTTATTTTACGGAACAGTTTCTGCAGGAGAGAGACTGCTGAACTGTAATCTGAAAAAACAGTTATGCTTTCACCGGAAGGAAAGTTTTTCAGATAAGATGACAGTGGCCCGTAGTCTTTTGAAGGATAAATGATTCCTTTTACTCTGTATTTAAGTACAGATGAAATCATGAATGAAAGAAGATTGCCTTTGTGAAAGAAAACAGGAAGTCCGTCCTTTATAAACAAGCCTGCACCGTAAAAAATACCGTCTGCATCAGGTTTTATCAGGGCAGTCTGCTTCTGAGTGTTTTTCAGTTCGAGAATGGTGCTGCCTTTATGAAGAGTTTTAAAGCTTCCGTCCTTGTAGAATACTCCGAAGAACTGATCATCATCAGAAAGATTTTTTTCTTTGGAAATTTCAGGAATGTCTTTTTTTATATCAACTGTTTCAGCAGAGGAAAGGTCCAGACCGAAAAGTTTCTGAAAATTGATGTATGCCTCCAGAACTTCTTCGCTTCCGATATAGCAGCAGTTTTTAACTTCAGTCTGTTTTATATTGAATTTTTCCAGACATGGATTTCCTGTCAGACTGTCTGTAACGACGATATTTTTTATAAGTGGAATGAGTTCATCAGGCATTTCTTTCCAGTTCCCTATACGTATGAACGGATGTTCATCTTCAGTAGAATAGCCTGTAAAAATCAGATAACACTCATAATCAGTCTGAAACAGTCTGTCACTGTCCTTCTTTATTATATCGTTTATTTCCATAGCCTGACCTGCTGTATTTATTATAACATAATAAGTATATCTGTCTCTGAATTGCAATTAAAAAATTTTTAAGATTTATTGTTTGCTATTTTATTATTTAAATTTTACCTGTACAGGTCTTTAAAGACCTGTTATATTCCTGACCTGTCAGTTTTTAATGTGAGGCATCTTATGATTTATATTCCAGACTTTGAGATCGAAAGAATAACAGAAGAGGACATTTCTCCTTTTGATCTGACATCTTCTCTTCTTGGCATTGAGAGTACAGAAGGAATTCTTGAATATTCAGCCAGAAATGAAATAGTTCTCTGCTGTACAGAACAGGTAAAAAGGATTTTTGAACTTGCTGGTCTTAATGTTGAAATGTGCCTGGATGACAGTTCGCTGATCCGGGAAAAGGAGATTTTTTTCAGAGCTTCCGGAAGAGGGGACAGACTTCACATTGCATGGAAGAACGGTCTGCGCATATTTGAATATTTCTGCGGTATTTCAACAAGAACAAGAAATATGGTATCTGCAGCAAAATCTGTTAATCCTGATATTGAAATCGGTGTAACACGAAAGTTTATGCCAGGAACAAAAAATTTTTCTGTAGCTGCAGCCATTGCAGGAGGAGCTCTGCCTCACAGACTGGGACTGAGCGAAACTGTACTGATTTTTGATCATCATATGTCTCTTCTTGGCGGAGAAGATAAAGTTATCAACATTCTTCCTCAGCTGAAAAAAAAGGCTGCTGAGAAGAAAATAGGAATTGAAGCAAAAAATATGGAATCAGCCCTGAAATTTGCAGAAGCAGGCTTTGATTATGTTCAGCTGGATAAATTTAAACCTGATGAAGCTGCCGATTTCTGCAGAAAAATAAGAGGAAAAGCAGATCTGACTGTGGGAGCGGCAGGAGGTATAAATCTGGATAATGCCGGAATATATGCTTCAACAGGAGTTGATGTTCTCATTACTTCTTCAGTTTATTCCGGAAGACCGGCTGATATTAAAACAGATATAATTCCGGTGCAGAGATAAGCGATTTTTTTCTTGCAGTTTGTAATTTTAACTTGACTATATGTTTTTTTGTAGATATCTGTTCGACATAAATACAGCAGTTTATTCTATGCTGATCAATAAAGGAATATATGAATAAAGAAAAAGATGATTCTTCACTGATTATATGCAATCTGAAGGAGTTCAGACAGAAGAAAGGACTCACACAGTCCAGACTTGCAGATCTGCTGGGAATCAAGAGACAGGCTGTATATGATATTGAATCAGGCCGTTATCTTCCGAATACTCTGATTGCACTCAGACTTGCCAGACTTCTTAATGTGACAGTTGAAGAGATCTTTGAGGAAAAAACTCTTTCTTCCATTTCTGTTGAAATGACAGAGGAAACTCCTGCTGACAGCCGTGTTTCAGTCGTAAAAGTACGTGATCATTATATTGGCTATCCGGCCAGTTCAAGTGATTTTTCTGCAGGCTCCATTCAGGCAGCAGACGGAATATATCTGGGAAACGGCAGGGTTCAGCTGCTCAAAAACGAAAGAAGCATTGAAAATACTGTTGCACTTCTTGGATGTGATCCTGCTTTTAATATTCTTTCTTCATATGTCAGCAGTTCTGATACAGCGCTCCACTGTCGTTTCGCCTCCAGCAGAGCAGCTCTTGAGGGACTTGCTGCTGGTTATGCCCATGTTGCAGGAACCCATCTTCATAAAAAAGGAGCTTCCGAGACTAATATTGCTCTTGCACATGAAATAATGGGCAGTCAGAAAACAGGTATTATGGCCTTTGCTGATTACGAGGAAGGTTTTATTGTAGCTCATGGAAATCCGCTGAACATCACAGGCCCGGAAGATCTTCTTCGCAGCAGTGTACGTTTTGTAAACAGAGAGCCGGGAGCTGCTCTGCATTACCTTATAGAAGATCTGCTTAAAGATAAAGGAATTCCATTATCCGGAATAAATTCCTTTGGCAGATATGTGCACAGTCATGCAGAAGGTGCACAGCTTGTTTCCTTT
>JAZRYV010000070.1:0-2017 GCA_045600925.1 Spirochaetota bacterium | reverse complement strand
CCAAGGGCTTCCAGAGTTGCGGCTGCAGAATCAAGCTCATCAGCCAGAGACTGGTCAAAATCCTTTACGTCAGAACATTCCTGACGGAGAAGAGGATCTCCGAATTCCAGAACTTTTTTAATTTCAGCCATTATTATCTGTTTTCGCAGGAATCAGGCTGGCCATCACAGGTGCAGTCATCGCATACAATATGCTGTGTTCCGTACCTTGGTTCGTCATTAATCTCCAGAAGAATAAGTCTGAATTTGAGTGTTTTCCCTGCAAAAGGATGATTTATGTCTATTTCAACTTCTGAGTCTGTCACGTCTGTAATACTGGCAGGAACCTGACCTCCCTGGGGATTGTTTATTCCTATGGTCATTCCTTTTACAGGTTCAAAGTTTTTTCTGATCTCTGCAATTGGGAATCTTTTTTTCTTTGAAGGATCATATGCTCCGTAGGCTTTTTCAGGAGGAATGATTACTTCCTTTTCTTCATTTACAGACATGTTTCTGACAGCTTCTTCGAAACCTGGAATAACCTGCTTCTTTCCGGTCTGGAATTCAAATGGCTGTTTATTTATGCTGGAATCAAAAACCTTCCCGTTTTCAAAGCTTCCAACATAGTGAAGCAGAACGTACTTGCTGTCTTCTATCATTTTGTACCTCCTTCTTTATTCTGTTTCTGAATATTAAAATATTACTGTTCTGTAAAGAAATTTTTTCTGTTTAAGTGCATGTCCTTTATTCCGGATTTCGTGAGAAAACTGATTTCTGTCCATGCTGAACTGGTTTATACTCAATAGTAAAAAAAATAACTAAATAGTTATTGCTTTTTTTTAATGCATTTAGAAATGTTTTCAAAATTGTGAATTTATTTGAAAAAAACGGATTTATCAGTTTGAATTAAGGGACGGATTATCATGTTTTCAGAAAAAATACGGATATTGCTTATCAAAAAGAATATCGGAGTATCGGATCTGGCAAAAATGCTGGACTGCACAGCAAGCAACATTACCAACAAGCTGAAAAGAGATAATTTCAGTGAAAAAGAGCTGAGTGCCATTGCAGAAGTTCTTGGATGTCATTTTGAGGGGCATTTTGAAATTCCGGAAACAGGGGAAAAGGTTTAACAAAGTCTGATTTTTATTATCCGGCTGTTCCTTCCCTTTCTGCATAATTTCAGATTTTTCTTTTTTATTTTATTTTTTTTCTATAAAAACAACAGTTAAACAAAAGATTATCACCGGTTACCAGTAGAGAAGATATTTCCTTCTGGCTGAGCTGAAAATTTTTACGTCACGCTGAACGAGTCTGGAATACTGGTTAAAAGTCATATTGTTTTTTATTGCAAGACGGAATCTGTCAGTTCCTGCCATGGCATCTATTTTATATTTGTTTCCGGTCATATCAAGCTTTGCCTGCGGATATTTTTTCAGAAGCATTGCCATGATTTTGTATGCCATTTCCGTAGGAATGAATTTTTCTCCTGTATAGATGAGATGTGCACCTCCGCATACCTCCCCGGCATATTTGCGCATATTAGGCGTGAAATATACCGGCCTGAATTTAAATCCTTTAAGTCCAAGAGACTGCAGCTCACGGCAGAATCTGACCGGTTCGATCCATGGGGCTCCAATATATTCAAATGGCATTGGTGTTCCTCTGCCAAGGGAGATGTTTATGCATTCCAGCAGAACAACACCTGAGTATACAACAGATGACCTGTATGTAGGCAGATTCGGAGACGGAGGAATCCATGGCATTGCTGTATCCGGGTAGAGCATGTCTCTTTTATATCCGATCATTGGAATGACTTTCAGGTTTACATTCTTTGCATATTCTCCATTGTAATACTCTGCAGCTTCTCCTATGGTCATATTGTATATAAGAGGGGCAGGGAATGCACTGATAAATCTTGTGGTGAATTTCCTGTCCAGAAAAGCTCCGTCTGTGCCAAGAAAACCTATGGGATCAGGACGATCCAGCACTACAAGTTCCATTCCTGTGCCGTTTATGGCATCCATGACAAATTTAAG
>JAZRYV010000069.1:0-2490 GCA_045600925.1 Spirochaetota bacterium | reverse complement strand
ATAAAAAGGTATCTGGTGTTTAAGATCTTCTTTAAGGGAACGGCTCAGGTCATCAAAATAAATGAAGTCCACTTCATCTATCCGTTTTATGTTTTTTCCGCCGTTACCCATACGTACCTGAAAAGACGGAGGAAGAAATGTTATACCTGTATTTCCGTTTTCCGGATTGATGCTCAGCACTGCAAAAAAAGAAAATTTCCTGTCCCGGTAATCGTTGGATCCGGCCAGAAGAATGTTTATCATACACCTTCCTTCGGCCAGTTCATCCACTGCATTTCTGGTTCTGGAAACATAGAAAAGAAAACCAGCTGCAGCAACGGACAGAATAAGCACTGCAGCAGCTGCTATCAGAAGTTTCTTCTTCAATTAAGATACAGACCCTTTTCCTTTATATATTCTGCGACAGCATCCGGAACCAGTCCCTTTATGGAGGAACCATCCCTTACACGTCTGCGTATGCAGCTGGAACTTATATTCAGCGGCTCATTCTCTGCATAAATGAGACCCGGGCACATATGGCGAAGTTCCGGTCGGATCTCCTCATCCCCCGGCCTTGTTATTACCACAATACCGGCAGTTCCAAGAATCTCATCATAATCCTTCCAGGTATCAATACTGTTGAAAGAATCGCTTCCCATAATGAGAAACAGTTCACATGTACTGTATTTTTCCCGAAAAGTCTTCAGAGTATAAACCGTATAGGAAGGCTCACTGCGGAGAATTTCCATCGGATCAGCACACATCTTTTCCCCGTCAAGAGCCAGTTCCAGCATGGCCATACGATCTTCCGGCGACACATTCCCGTCAAGTTTTTTATGAACAGGCGTTTTCACAGGAATAAATAATATTCGGTCCAGCTGAAGTTTTTCAAGAATATGACGGGCATTTTCCAGGTGGCCAAGGTGAACAGGATTAAAAGTCCCTCCGAAAATCCCAAGCCTCAATTATCTGACCTCCCCGTGTCCGTAAATCACATATTTAAGGGTGGTGAGTCCTTCCACTCCCATAGCGCCTCTTGCATGGAGTTTTTCCGTGGATATACCCACTTCTGCTCCAAGTCCCAGCTCTCCTCCGTCATGGAATCTGGTTGACGCATTTACAAAGACTGCTGCAGAATCCACTTCCCGGAGAAAACGCTCCGAGTTTACATAATCGGATGTTATTATGGCTTCTGAATGACCTGAAGTGTGTACCGCTATATGTTTCATGGCTTCCTCTATTCCGGAAACCACCTTTACTGACAGAATCAGATCCAGATATTCCCGGTCCCAGTCCTCTTCTTCTGCAGGAAGAATTTTTCCGGGCAGGACGGACACTGTTTCAGAACAGCCTCTGACTTCCACACCTGCATCCAGCAGCCCCTGAAGGAGTTCCTTTATGAACGGATAATTTCTGTGAATCAGAAGTGTTTCCACAGCGTTGCAGACTCCCGGCCGCTGGACCTTTGCATTGAGAACTACAGGAAGAGCCATTTTTTCATCAGCGCTTTCATCTACAAAAATGTGACACAGGCCTCTGTCGTGCTTTAGAACAGGGATGGATGATTCCTCAGTCACCATTCTCACAAGGCCTTCACCGCCTCTTGGAATGACCACATCTATATATTTTCGCTGTTTAAGAAGAACAGGCACCAGTGCATGGTCCGTATTGTCAATGAAAGTGACAGCTTCTTCCGGAAGACCATATGAGGCAAGAACTTCAGCCACTGTCCTGTGAAGAGCAGCATTGGACCTGAGAGCCTCCTTCCCGCCTCGGAGAATGCAGGCATTGCCTGATTTTATGCAGAGAGCTGCTATATCAGTTGTAACATTGGGTCTGGCTTCAAAAATAACACAGACAACTCCCAGCGGGACACGCATCTGCCCCACACGAATGCCGGAAGGTCGTATTTTCATGTTTTCAATGCGGCCAACAGGATCCGGGAAATCTGCTATTTCATCTATAGAAGAGGCCATTGCATGAATACGTTTTTCATCAAGAAAAAGCCTGTCCTGCATGGCTGAACTCAGGCCGGAAGCATTCTTCATATCCAGTGCATTTGCTTTCAGAATTTCAGATACTTTGTCTTTCAGTTCAGATGATATACGGTGCAGTATTTCTGTTTTTTCTGCAGATGAAAGATTTCCCATTAACGGAGAAGCACTTTTTGCTCCGGCACATATCTTCTGTATATATGAATTTTCCATAAGCACCTCCGGTTTCTCTTATTATCGCTGCTGATGATTATTTGACAAGAAAAAAAATGTCCGAACCATGTTAGAATACGATTCTGTTCATTTGCCTCTTTTCTGCATATTTTACTTTCTGCTGATCAGAACAGTTCTGATGCAGAGGATTTGTTCACATCCTGAAAAAAATGTATTGCATACATAAAAGGGATCAGAAATAATGCTGAAAACACATTCAGGAAAATTTATATGAAAAAACTGTTCACTGCTGCATGCATCCTTTTTATTCTGACAGAAACATGTCTTCTTGCCGGTGAAAATG
>JAZRYV010000068.1:0-11642 GCA_045600925.1 Spirochaetota bacterium | reverse complement strand
GGAATTTTCCCGCTGTATTTTTCAGCAAGTTCATCTTCTGTAATAGTGATGTCCCCGAATTCTTCTTTTGCAAGGGCATAGCTCCATTCCTTGAAAGCACCTTCGGTAAACTTCATGATGTTCCCTTTATGAACAATGGTTACACTCTGTTTTTTGTTGTCCACTGCGTACTGGACAGCTCTCCTCATAATGTTTCTGGAGTTGTTAAGGCTGATGGGTTTTATGCCCATTCCTGCATCTTCGGTTATGGAGCATCCCATTTCGGTGTTCAGAAAGTTTATGAGTTTAATGGCTTCTGTACTTCCCTTTTTCCATTCGATTCCGGCATATACGTCTTCCATGTTTTCGCGGAAGATGATCATATCAACCTTTTCAGGAGCTTTTACCGGGGTAGACACTCCTGAAAAATAACGTACAGGACGCACGCAGGCGTAGAGTTTCATCTGCTGACGGAGAGCCACATTTATGCTGCGTATTCCGCCTCCTACCGGGGTGGTCAGAGGTCCCTTGATTGCAATTTTGTACTCATGGATATCGTCCAGAGTTGATTTCGGAAGCCATTCTCCTGTGGCTTTAAAGGCTTTTTCCCCTGCAAGGGTTTCTTTCCAGTGTATCTTTCTCTTTCCGCCGTAGGTTTTTGCAACTGCAGCATCCAGAACTGTTTTTGTGGCACGCCATATATCCGGACCTGTACCGTCTCCTTCTATAAAGAGAACTACAGGTTCATCAGGAACGGAGATTTTCCCGTCTTTATATAAAATTTTTTCTGCGCTCATTTTATCCCTTCTTTTTCTTTATTTTATGAAGCATATATGGGACAGATAAGGTCTGTTTTTGATTTTGTCAATCAACATAAGGCAGGACAGGATGCTTTGAGGTAAAATATGAAAATAAAATTAATTGACAATTCCGATTTTACTTATAGAGGGAAACAAAGTATTTTTAGCAGGAGTCTTAATGAGAATAACGTCCGTTCTTGCTGCTGTTCTTGCTGTCCTGATTTTTTCTACGTGGGCCATGGCCTGGTCACTGACTGATCTTATGAATGGACATCCTGTTCAGCAGACTTTTGATCCGGAAAATGATATTGTATTCCTTCCTGAATGCGGAAAAGATTTCTTTGCGGATGTGGAAGATCTGTCAGTTCTCCGAAGAAAAGAAGTCCGCAGATTCCTGTATCTTTATCTTACCCGTGGACGTGATTTTACCATCCGCGGCATAGAAAGAAGCTCCATGTACAAGGATGTGATTGATCAGATCTTTGCTGAGAATCCTGATATTCCTGAAGATCTTGCATTTCTTCCTCTGCTGGAAAGCGGATTCAATCCTTCGGCAGTGTCAAGAAGCAGGGCTGTTGGTCTGTGGCAGTTTATGAAAAACACTTCTGAGCCTCTGGGGCTGAAAAAGAATAAATGGGTGGATGACCGTCGCAGCATTGAAAAATCAACCAGGGCCGCAGTACGGCATCTGAGAGGTCTTTACAGACCTTTTGGTTCCTGGGAGCTGGCCCTTGCGGCCTACAACGGAGGCGGCGGTCATGTTCGGCGTTCCATGGAAAAGGCTGATACATCTGATTTCTGGAAACTTCAGGAAACAGGAATCCTGAGGAATGAAACCAGTGAATATGTGCCGAGATTTGCAGCTCTGCTGATTATATGCAGGAACCTGGATATGTTCAGGATCTGTGATGACATAAATTATTCTGCGGCTGCAGAAACGGACACCATCAGACTGAAATACTCTGTTCCCCTTTCTGCAGTATCCAGATATTCCGGCTCCTCCGTTATGACCATCCGCCGGCTGAACCCTGAACTGAGCATGAATGTTACTCCGCCGGAAGGACATGACTTTAAACTGAGACTGCCTGTAAGGAATATAAAAAAACTTGCAGGAAATCTGGACAGCCTTTACAGGCATAAAGTTAAAAATGTCAGGACAAAGACCTACAGAGTGAAGAGGGGAGATACTCTTTCCTCCATAGCAAAAAAAACGAAAACCAGCACTTCTGCAATAATGAAGTTCAACAGAATAAAGAATGCCGATAAAATAATTCCCGGAAGAGTTCTTAATATTCCGGCAGGCAGATAAAAGCAGTCAAGAGGAGAAAAATGGACATATACAAGATAAGAGGCGGAAAGAAACTTTCGGGGCAGGTCAGAATTTCAGGAGCAAAGAATGCAGCCCTGCCTGTAATTGTGGCTTCCCTTCTGGCCGACGGAGAAACTGTTTTAAATAATGTTCCGGATCTGCAGGATATACGGACAATTCTTAAAGTCATAGAATGTCTGGGAGCTTCCGTGGATTTTAATCCGGATACAAACATCCTTAAAATAAAAGTGAAATCCATAAAGAACAATGAAGTTCCCTATGAACTGGTAAAAACAATGCGTGCTTCCATATATGTGATGGGGCCTCTTCTTGCCAGGCTTGGTGAGGCAGATGTATCCATGCCTGGCGGATGTGCCATAGGGGAACGTCCTGTGGATATCCATCTTTCCGGTTTTGAAGCCATGGGAGCCAGGGTTGATCTGGACCATGGTCTGATCAAAGCCAGGGTCGGACACCTTTCCGGAACGAATTTTACCATGAGGAAGGTTTCAGTGGGAGCCACTGCCAATCTTATGATGGGGGCTGTTCTGGCAAAAGGAAAAACTGTTCTTGAAAAGTCTGCCATGGAACCGGATATTGTGGATCTGGGAAATTTTCTTATAAAGATGGGAGCGAAGATAAAAGGTCTTGGTACGGAGAGGATCGAGATTGATGGCGTGAAAAAACTGAATGCTGTGGAATATTCTGTTATGCCTGACCGGATTGAGGCCGGAACCTATCTTCTGGCAGGAGGTGCAACAAGAGGAGATGTTACAATCACCGGCTGTGACAGCAGTCATCTGACAGCACTTCTGGATGTGTTAAGAGAGATGGGTTTTTTAATAGAGGACGGAGGATCATCAGTAAGAATCTGTCCGGGCCGCAGACTGAAAGGTTCTATTATAAAGACACTGCCTCATCCAGGTTTTCCGACAGATCTTCAGGCTCCGGTGATGGCTCTTGCCGCTACCATAGGAGGGGAGATATCCACAGTTACGGAAACTATTTTTGAAAACCGGTTTACTCATGTGCCGGAACTGAGGCGTATGGGGGCGGATATAACTGTGGAAGGGAATACTGCCATAATCCGTGGTGTGAAAAAACTGCAGGCTGCACCTGTAATGATGTCCGACCTGAGGGCCGGAGCCGCTCTGGTGGTGGCAGCTCTTGCTGCAAAGGGTGAGACTGAGATACGCAGAATCTATCATGCAGACCGTGGATACGAAAAGCTGACGGAAAAACTTTCCGGTCTTGGGGCTTCCGTTAAACGGGTTCAGGGAAAAGCCTGAGTTTCCGAAATTTAACGGAAACTCAGGCTGTTTTAAGGCAGCATTTTTTATTTTATCTGTTTTCAGTCCATTTGCCGCAGAGTGTCTCTTTTCCCAGCGATCTGTGCAGTAGATTCAGGAAAGCTTCTCTTGACAGAGTTGTGCCTCCCATGCTTTCCAGATGTTCAGTATGAAACTGACAGTCCACGCAGTCGAATTCAAGGTCTCTGAGACGCAGACACAGTGTAATCAGGCAGGCCTTTGAAGCATTGGATATTTCCGTAAACATGGATTCTCCGTAAAACATTCCTCCCAGGGAGACTCCGTACAGGCCTCCTGCCAGTTTTCCGTTCTGCCAGGCTTCTACAGAATGGGCCAGGCCTGCATGATGAAGAGCTGTATAGGCCTGTACCATGCTGTCAGTTATCCATGTGCCGTCCTGGTTCGGTCTTGGTTTCCTGCAGCTCTGAATGATTTCCGGAAAAGCCGTGTCGTATGTGATGCTGAATATATTCCTGTTCAGGACCTGTTTCATGGAACGGGAGATCCGGATCTGTGCCGGAAATATCACGTATCTCGGATCAGGACTCCACCACATGATTCTGTTACCGGAAAACCAGGGGAAAATTCCTCTGCTGTAGGCCAGCATCAGCCGTTCAGGAGAAAGATCTCCGCCCACAGCAAGAAGGCCTTCAGGATCAGCCAGATATGCAGGAGGAAAGACAAGGTCATCAGACAGCTGAAAGACCATCAGAGGATCCTTATTTCCACTTCATCAGCGGAGACATCAGCCAGGGCTCTGCCTCCGTTTGCCAGATCTCCGAAAAGGACCTGATCTATAAAGAAGGTTTTAATTTTTTCCTGAATCAGTCTGCCTGTTTCCCGTGCTCCGAAATCCGGGGAATAGCCTTTATCTGCAAGCCAGTCAAGGCACCGGTCTGTAACTTCCAGCGTAACGTTTTTTTCACTGAGCTGCTGCCGGAACAGGTTAAGTTCTTTTTCTGCAATCATCCTCACATTTTCTCTGGTAAGGCTGCTGAAGGTTATGACTGCATCCAGCCTGTTGCGGAATTCCGGAGGGAAAATTTTTTCCACTTCTTCTGCAACAGCTTCGCTGCTGACTGTTCCCCGTACAAAGCCGGGAATTTTTCTGCCTATGCTTCGTGCTCCTGCATTGGATGTCATTATAATGACCGTGTTCCGGAAATCTGCTTTCCGTCCGGAATTGTCAGTAAGAGTTGCATAGTCCATTACCTGCAGCAGTGTATTATATATGTCAGGATGGGCTTTTTCTATTTCATCCAGAAGCAGCACTGACCTGGGTGATTTCCGGACTGTTTCTGTAAGCAGACCTCCTTCTTCGTAGCCCACATATCCCGGGGCAGCTCCTATGAGTTTTGCCACTCCTGTCTTTTCCTGATACTCGCTCATGTCGAATCTGCAGAGTTTCATGCCGAGAACAGAGGCCAGCTGCCGTGCCAGCTCGGTTTTGCCTACTCCTGTGGGGCCTGCGAACAGAAAGGAGGCAACGGGCCTGTCCGGTTTTCCGAATCCGGCACGGTTTCTTTTTATGGCCTCTGCCGTCATGTCTACAGCCATGTTCTGGCCGAAGGTCTGTTTTTTAAGATCCGAGGCCAGGTTTCTGAGCCGTTCTGTTTCATCGGATGAAACTGTTTTTTCCGGAATTCCTGCCATTACGGATACAGTGTGTTCTATTTCCTGACGGCCGATGGTTACTGTTTCCTGGGAGTTCCGGTGAAGGGCGGCGGCGGATCCTGCCTCATCCATAACATCAATGGCCTTGTCCGGAAGAAATCTTCCGTTTATATATGAGGCAGAAAGGGCTACTGCATCCTGCAGGGCCTCATCTGTATATTTTACATTATGATATTTTTCGTATTCGGGACGGAGTCCTTTAAGGATTTCCAGAGTTTCTTCCCTGGAAGGCTCCGGCACATCTATCTTCTGAAATCTTCTGGTCAGTGCACTGTCCTTTTCAAAATACTTTTTATATTCCTGATGTGTGGTGGTACCTATGCATCTGAGCCTGCCTCCAGTCAGAACAGGTTTAAGCATGTTTGCTGCATCCAGAGATCCTCCGGATACAGCTCCGGCTCCCACGATGGTATGAATTTCATCAATAAACAGAATGGCTCCGGGAATCTCTTCCAGAGCTTTCAGAACCTTTTTTATTCTGTTTTCAAAGTCTCCTCTGTACCTGGTGCCGGCCATCATGGCTCCCATATCCATACTGTAGATCCTGGCTCCTTTCAGCTGTTCCGGCACTCTGTTCTGTGCAATGAGCTGTGCCAGTCCCTGGGTTATGGCAGTCTTGCCTGTTCCCGGCTCTCCAACATGTACAGGATTGTTTCTGGTTCTCCGGCACAGTACCTGTACGGTTCTTTCTATAATATCTTCCCGTCCTATGAGTGGATCAAGATTTCCTTTTTCAGCCTCTGCAGTCAGTTCCGTTGTAAAATCGCTGAGGGCCTTTCTGCCGGAAGACTCCTCCCTGTTATGTTTTCCGGAACCTGTTTCTGTTCCGGACATGTCTCCCTCATCCGCTTCCTGCCTGTCTGAAATTGCAGACAGCAGGGAATATTCTGTTATTCCGCCGGACTTCATATAGTAGGCTGCAAAGGAATCCTTTTCCTCCATAAGTGCAGCCAGAATATCGTCTGTGGATACTGTTTCTCTGCCGGAATTTACTGCATGCATGGCAGCCCGGTTCAGCACATCCGTGAAACCTTCGGTCTGGATAGGATCTTTCTGATCTTTCTGAACTGCCGGAACATATTCCCTGAAAAAGCCTTTCAGTGAGGTACGCAGCTTTTCCGGACTGCCTCCTGCCTCTTCAAGTATTTCTGCAGACCGGTGATTTCCGGCCAGACAGTAAAGCAGGTGTTCCGGAGTCAGGTACTCATGGCAGCCGTCCTTTGCCAGCAGAACTGCTTCTATAAGAAGACTGTTAACTTCTGTATCTGGCTTCATGCTATGCCTCTTCGTAAAAACATTTCAGGGGAAAACCGGCCTGTTCAGCCATGGAACGGACCTGAGCTGTTTTTGTTGCAGCAATGTCCCGGGTATAGATTCCGCATTCCCCTTTCCCTGTTTTATGGACATCCATCATTACCTGAATAGCTTTTTCCTGATCCATGTGAAAAATTTTTACAAGCACTTCCACCACAAAATCCATGGTGGTGTAGTTGTCGTTCCGGAGCAGGACTCTGTACATTCTGGGAAATTCCGTTTCTGTTTCTTCTTTTTCCAGAATCCCCTCTTTGTTTTCTGTATCTGACATATTTTCTCCTGTTATTCAATAAAGGACTGCAGTATGGCTTCTGCCATAAGTTCATGGCCTCTTTCTGTGGGATGGGCAAAATCTGCCTGCACAAGTTTTCTGTGGTCTTCCCCCTGTCTGATTTTTTCCTCCCACCAGACATGGACTTCTGCCAGAGGAACCTGCTGATCCTCTGCTGCTTTTTTCACGGCCTCATAGTAGGGAAAAACCATGTTCATAAGAGGTTTGTGATATATCAGAGGTGATGTGACCAGCAGCAGTTCTGCACCTGTTCCTCCACGGACAGCCATGCATATCTGTCTCAGGTTTTCATAAAGCTCTTCAGGTGAATATCCTGCCAGTGCATCGTTAAGGCCGAACTGTACCATGACCAGATCAGGGGTATCGGTAAGAACCTGTTCCCCAAGCCTGTTCAGTCCTCCATGAGAAGTGTCTCCTGGGACACCAAGATTTTTCATTTTTACAGATGTTCCAGGATATTCCTTTTCCAGCATGGCTTTAAGCCTGACAGCAAAGCCTTCTGATACCATCCAGCCGTATGTCAGGGAATCTCCCAGAGCAGTTATTTTTACAGGCAGATGAGCCGTCAGCCTGTCCATAGTTTTTCTGCATTTCATTAAACTGTTCCTGTTTTATCCGGATAGTTTTGAATTGCAGAATCCCTGTTAAATGTCAACATTGAATTTCAGTAAAAACACGGTAATGGTCAGAAGAATTAATGCCGATAGTATAAAAGGACAAAACCGGAGGTTCATTATGAATAAAACAATATATATGAATATTTTTCTCCTGCTGATTTTTGTGCTGTTTCCTTTTCTTTCAGTTTCAGCTGCAGAAACAGCTCTTCCTGACAGAAATACGGAAAAATACATAAGGACATGGAATGATGATGTGTACCGCTGCTATATTACAGAGGAAACTGAGACAGAATATATATGCAGAACAGAACCTGACAGTCCTGAAACCTATGCCATAAAGAAAATTTCTGTGGAGACCGTATCCATTAATTCTCTTGAAGGAAAAGAGGCTGACATAAGATCCACAGAAGCTGCTCTCTTTTTTCCTGACGGAAAGATCATTACAGGACGTATTCTCAGAAAAACAGAAAAACAGGTATCCATGAAAGTTCATTCCGAAAACAGTGTACCGGTTAATACTGTTGAAAGAACCTTCAGCCTTTCAGATCTTCTGAGAATCAGGTATGATGACACATATAAATACAGAAAGACCATAGTCACGGACAGTGAACGGCTGGAAGGCTACATCGTTGATGAAAATCAGTCATCCATAACAGTAAGAAAATATCTTCTGGTTTCAGCGGAAAGGATCATAAAACGTTCCGATATCAAAACCATTACATCAAGACCTTCAGATGTGGATGAAGCTGTTTCCAGAATCGGACTTAATATGAAGGCAGTGCTGCCTTCCGGTATCTTTGCTGAATATTCATCTCTGGTGCCGGTTGCATCGGATCTGGGTGACAACTATGATGCCATGCGTGGATGGAAAATAGGATACATTCATCCAATAAACAAAGTGCTTGGCTTTACTGTTGGAGGCGGCTACGGAGTAGGCTATGGCAAAAATGTTAAGGCAACCCTTTCTTCCATGCAGGTCTTTGCGGGATGCAGAGCAGGATATCCCTTTGTTCTGGCACCTGCAGGAACATTATATCCGTATGTGACAGTTTCCGGACTGTACAGGTATATTCACGCTGAGATTCTTAAAGGATCGGTCTATGCTTCCGGAATAGGACTTGCTGCAGGAGCAGGCCTTAATTTCATGCTGCCTTCCGGTCTTGGTCTGATCTTTGAGTACTGTTTTGTTCCAGGGCTTACCTTTGATGATGATCTGACAAATTTTACAGGTCAGAGTATTTCTCTTGGTGTAATGTTCAGGCTTTAATTGAAATTTTTACGGGATCGGACATGATGTTTCTGATCATACAGAAAGCTGTTTTTTGCTGATATTATTTGATTTTTCAGGATATGCCATTGCTTTGACAATACCTCTGGTGGTGCGGTATGTTACGAACAGTTTACCGATTATGCCCGGGAGTCAGGCAGTTTCTGTTTTCAGCACATCCCTGAGAAAGTCTGTTTTTTTCTTTCTGTAAAGATCAGTTATTTTATCTTCCAGTTTTTTTATGGAAGCTTTTGTCTGTTCTATGGCTTTCTGCTTTTCAGCCAGTTCTTTGTCGGAAATGAAGCCGTCTGCATTTTTTACTGTGTCTTTAATTTTAATGCAGTTATAGTAGTATCTTTTAGCCAGAAATTTCATGATGGTAAGAGCCAGAGTCAGATCCTGTGTTGAAATGGCTTTGAAATCAGCTCTGGATATCTTTGCCAGAACAACGCTGTTTTTTGCAACCAGCGTTGCCTGACGCTTTTCTCCAAGGAGCATGGCCATCTCCCCTATGATTGTTCCTTTACCTTCGATTGTAGCAATCCTGCTGTCCAGCATAACATCGATGGCTCCTCTCTGGAGAATGAACATGTCTGTTCCCGGTGTTCCTTTTTCGCATATAATGGAGTTTCTGGGGTATTCAACCATTTTTTCTGAAAGCTGAACAGTGCTCATTATTTTCGGAGCATCAGAGGATTTGCAGTGTGCCATTCCTCTTTTGTAGCAGAGATTTATTTCATTTTCCTTAATGAGCTCTGTAAGCCATGGAAACCTTCTTGTGGCATTTTCTTTCCTCAGCTTTTCAATCATATAATAGTATTTTATGGAAAGTTCCCTGAGTCTGATGTCATCTTCCTGAATATGAAGAATGTATCTGTTCAGAATTTCATTGGTCAGGCTCAGCTCCTTTGCCAGAACTGCCGACGTGTTGGTTATAAAGGCAAGGGATGAAAGTCCTTTCCTGAAATTTTCAGCGGAGATGGTTTTAATTTTTGAACCGGCAGCATAATAGGAATCATCCAGCCTTTTCAGAGGTTCCGGAGTTTCTTTAAAAATGTTCAGGATGAGTTCTGCTGCCCCTGTGACCATTTTGCGTCCACTGAGTGTATAGCTGTTGTCACTGCCCTGAGAAAAAAGGAGTTTGCCTTCTTCCATGAGATAGGCTTTGTCAGCAGGATCTCCTGTGCTGTAAAGTTTTGTATATGTTCCGGCCAAAATTTTACCAGATTATTCCGGCTGTGAAGCCAAGGTCAAAGCCGTTGCCGAGATAATATGTAAAAGGAATATCAACTACAACAGGGCCTATTAGACATCCCAAACCAGCCATAAGTTTCGGCTTAATGATGCTCGGTTTTTTCCCGTTAACACCAACTTTGTCTGTAAAATATACTGTTCCGGATTTTGTCTGTTCCAGAGGACTGTCCACAATATTTACATCCCCGTTCAGTTTGAGAGCCAGATCTGTCTTCCCCCAGCAGATATCTGCTCCTGTGCCGAGATGGAGATTTGTGGTCCAGAACAGCCGGAATGCTGTGTTCAGTTCCACTGGAACTGTCCATATAGTTGAAGAAGTTTCAAAATCAAGGTCTGATGCGATCTGAACAGCTCCGGCTCCTCCCATTGTCCCTTTCTGAGTACCCAGATCCAGAATATAGTCTGTAGTGGATTTCTGATACATAAGACCTGTTGCGAAAGCAAGACCTCTCCATTTTATGATGCCGATGGAATGTTCCCCTATGAAAGAATAAGAGGAAGTCAGTCCGAGAGTAATGTATTTGAATTTCATTTCATTGTCTTCTGCATCAAGGGAAAGAGATGCCTGACCGAATTTTAACCCGAGATAAAGACCGTCTGTGATAAAGGATGCATTGATTCCAAGCTGTACTGCCCATGTCTGCCAGCCGACTCCGATTTTTGAGTCCCCGCTGTTAAGGATGTTGTCATCAAGCTTCTGGATTTCTGTAGCGGAAAGTCCAGGCACCTGAAATCCTGCCATGGTTCCTGCTGTAAGAGCAAAGTTTTCATAGTTCAGATAGCCACGCTGTGTGCCTGCATGGTTTGAGAAGGAAGCTGCATCTGCAAAGGCTTTGGCCATTTTCTGCGGTCTGTTTTTTATGTTTGCAACTTTTCCGTTCAGCTGATTCAGAGCTATATTAAAGGCGGCGTCTATTGCCTCCTGACCTGCTGAAACCTGAGGAGCATTCCCTCCGATCTGAACTGCAAAGGAAGGCAGAGTTCCAGCCAGAACGGCTGACAGTGTTAAAAGAAGCAGTTTTTTCATGTACTTACTCCTTCTGTGATTAAGATTTTAAAAAGACTCTTTAAATACAAATAAAGGAAGTATAAGACCTTTTATACTTCCTTTATAAGGACTGCAATGAAGATGTCAAGACTATTTGAATATTATAGTATCACCTTCGGCATCTGCAGTGAGCTTCATGTCGTCGGCAATGCTACCTTCCAGGAGTTTTTTTGAAAGAGGGTTCAGAAGATATTTCTGGATGGCTCTTTTAAGGGGTCTTGCCCCGAACTGAGGATCGTATCCATTTTCCACCAGAAAATCCACAGCTCTGTCGGCAATCTCCAGAGTAATGCCCTGTTCCTTAAGTCTGTTTACAGCAGAAGACAGCTGAATCCTGATGATCTGCCCCATATCTTCCCTGCCGAGAGGGCTGAATATGATTGTCTCGTCGATTCTGTTCAGAAATTCCGGCCGGAATCTGGACTTGAGTTCCTTTTCCACATATGCTGTCCTTTCCTCATATGAAACTGACTCATCGCTTATGATGCTGCTTCCGATATTGGAAGTCATAATGATGATTGTGTTCTTAAAATCCACAAGCCGTCCTTTTGAATCAGTAAGGCGTCCGTCATCCAGAATCTGCAGAAAGATGTTGAACACATCAGGATGAGCCTTTTCTATTTCATCGAACAGAATTACAGAGTAGGGGCGTCTGCGCACTGCCTCTGTGAGCTGTCCGCCTTCTTCGTAGCCCACATATCCGGGAGGAGCTCCTATAAGTCTTGCCACAGTATGTTTTTCCATGTACTCGCTCATGTCTATGCGGATCATGGCCTTT
>JAZRYV010000067.1:0-6007 GCA_045600925.1 Spirochaetota bacterium | reverse complement strand
TATTTTTCCGGAACTATAACTGGTCCCATATTCTTTCTGCCCCCCAGAAGATGAAGGTGCATATGGAAAATTTCCTGTCCGCCTTTTTCTCCTGTGTTGGTTACAATCCTGTATCCTCCTGCAGTTCCCTGCTGAGCAGCGATTTCCTTTGCTGCAAGAAAAAGCTCTGCCATAATGCCTGCATTGTCTGCATTAAGGCTGTCGACATTTTCAAAATGCTTTTTTGGGATAATAAGGATATGTACCGGAGCAAGAGGATTTATATCCTTAAAGGCATAAACAGATTGATTTTCATAAACTTTTGCAGAGGGTATTTCCCCTGAAATGATTTTGCAGAACAGACAGTCCTTCATGTTGTTGACTCCTTTTAATATTTATTTAAAACTGTATATGTATTCAGTCAGGTCAAGAATTTTTCAGTTTCGGAGCGGAAATGAAAACAGTCAGGGATATTAAAGTCATAGTTTACAGTCCGGCAGACAGAAGTGAAAGGATTACATCGGCCTTTCTGCAGCTTAAGGACAAAGAATTTATTCCATACAGGGATGACAGGGAACTGAGTGAGATTCTTTCGGGACTTAAGGCTTCTGGTTTTGATTCAAAGGAGGTCCTTGTTCTTAAAAAATATCCCGGCCGTATTTTTCAGAAATGTCCTGGTTCCAGGGGAACAGTCTGCTGCAATTACAGTCTGCTGAATACATGTTTCGGATGCCTGTACGGCTGTACATACTGCTTCCTGAATTCATACATTAATTTTTTCGGAATGATGCAGTTTACGCATATGGACGACATGGCAGATGAGATCCGCAGAAACACAGGATCTTCCGGGTTTATTAAAAGAACAGGTACTGGTGAATATACTGATTCCCTTATGATGGATGAAACAACGGGAATAGGATCCATGCTTATCCATTCTCTTGCATATGAAAAAAATCTTCTGCTGGAGTTCAAGACCAAATCTTCAAATGTGGATCATCTGCTTAAGCTTCCGGGCCGGGATCATACAGTTCTGGCCTGGACTCTTAATACTGAAAAAGCAGTTTATCTGTATGAAAAAGGAACAGCTGATCTGGGCGAAAGACTTGCTGCAGCAAAGAGGGCCCAGGATGCAGGGTTCCTTCTGGCTTTTCATTTTGATCCGTTTATCCGTTATGAAGGGATGGAACAGGATTATGAGGGCCTTGTTCACAGGCTGTTTTCTGTGATTGATCCATCCAGGACAGTGTGGATTTCCATGGGGGGATTCAGGTACAGCACAGGTTTTCCGGAAGCAGTAAGTCCTCTTTTCCCGGAGGAACAGCTTACCACAGGGGAACTGTTTCCATGTGCAGACGGAAAGTACCGGTATATCAGGGGATTCCGTGAAAAAATGTACAGGATGCTGAAGAATGCCGTACGTGAATACTCATCAAAACCATTTGTGTACATGTGCATGGAAACAGGAGATATGTGGAAAGATGTGTTTGATATGGATCTTTCTTCATCCGATGATCTTGAAGCTGCCATGAGTCAGCATCTGAGGAAGGAGTTTGGTCTGTGAGCTGTCAGCGAAAACAGCTCACATTAGGATGCTTATTATTCCTTTATTACCATTTCTATTCTGTTGTTCAGCATAAGGACTTTCATCTTCCTGACGATTCCGTTATCCCCAAGATATAAGTCTATATCTTTGAAATCCTCAATTATTTCCTTTAAATGGATGAGGTTTTCCGGCATGCCGTTAATCATTACTGTTTTTGTTCCCAGAACTGCGACGCTGAATCGGACAGTTTCATCCTGAGACATTGAAGGTTCATAAATCCTTCCTTCAACATGACTTCCTTTCTTAAAGCCCTGTCTGATGAGTTCCTGCATAAAATAGTTCCCGCTTATAAAGAAATCTGTCGAAAGCTGTATTTTTTTTATTTTTCCGTCTGCATTCAGTACTGCATTTCTGCCTTTAAATTCCGCAGATGTTGAAAATTTCTGTTTTTCGCCGCTGATCTCCATAAAATTTTCCGATTTCATGAACACAGGCTTAAAATCCAGGGTTTCTCTGATCTGATATTCAGTAATATACTTTCTGTCCCCGGAGCCCATTTCCAGCCGCTCAGTATTTATGAACATGGAATCAGTTGTTTCAAGGGAATTTACTGCTGATCCGGCTTCTGTACCGTTAACAAAAAGTGTGTATTCACAGGAATATGGTGTAATCCTGTCCGGAATTCTGGGCCCGCATCCGGCAAGAACAGCTGCAGCTGTCAGAGATAAAAACAGAAATTTTTTTATGGAAAACATTATAACCTCTTAACAGAATAAATATAAGAAAAAACTACTTTTTCTTGACACATTTAAGGGACAAGTAATAATTTTTACAAGCTAATAATCAGAGCCTGGTGAAAAATGGAAACTTCTGTAAAATCAGCTGCAGACATCATCAGAAACTCCTCCTGCCTTATTGCACTTACCGGTGCAGGCATTTCCGTGGAAAGCGGCATTCCTGATTTCCGCAGTGCCGGAGGTCTGTGGTCAAAATACGATCCTGAGATCTATGCAAATATAGATACATTCAGGAGATCTCCGGAAAAATGCTGGGAAATGATTTTTGAAACTCTGGAACTTACTGTTCCTGCGGACCCCAACCCGGCTCACAGAGCACTTGCCGAACTGGAAGATTCAGGACTGCTGAAGGCAGTCATCACACAGAATATTGACAGTCTTCATCAGAAAGCAGGCAGCAGAAATGTAATTGAATATCACGGAAGCGGAGCAGATCTGGTCTGCCTTAAATGCGGAGCAGAGTATTCAATGAAGGAGTTTGAAGATGACCGGATCCGGAGAAATCCTCCTCTGTGCAGAAATAAAGGATGCGGGGCAGTGCTTAAGCCCTCAATAATTTTTTTCGGTGAAATGATTCCTGAACATGCTCTTTATTCTTCTGCAGAGCTTGCAGAAAAGGCGGATGCAGTCCTTATTGTCGGGACCTCAGCCGTTGTTTACCCTGCTGCTGCAATTCCTCCGGAAGCGAAAAGACACGGTGCAAAAATTATTGAATGCAATCTGGAAAAGACCGGTTTTACCCGCAGCATAACTGATGTATTTCTGCAGGGAAAGGCAGGTGAAATTCTCCCGGAGCTGGTGAAGGCGGTTAAGAATGAATAATGGCAGGATAAAAGTTCTTCCGGATGATGTAAAGAATCGGATTTCTGCAGGTGAGGTGGTGGAAGGCCCCTCATCTGTCATAAAGGAACTGGTGGAAAATTCTCTGGACGCAGGAGCTGACAGAATAGATGTTCATGTGCTTCAGAGCGGAATGAAAAAGATTATGGTCTCTGACAACGGATGCGGTATTATGCGTGATGATGTGGCTCTTGCTGTCATGGATCATGCTACAAGCAAAATATCTGATGTACACGATATTGAAGGAATTGACACTTACGGGTTCCGCGGAGAGGCACTGGCCTGTATTGCTGCCGTTTCCGATCTGACAGTTCTTACCAGACATGTGTCCGAAGCCACAGGAACCAGACTTTTTTCATCTGCATCCCTTCCGGGAAAGACGGAGATCTCTGACTATGCAGGTCCTGTGGGCACTACTGTTATTGTGGAGAATCTTTTCTATACGGTTCCGGCCAGAAAAAAATTTCTTAAGGCTCCACAGACTGAGCTGCGTTACGGAAGGCAGGTTCTTCTGAATGCGGCTCAGGCCAGTCCGGGTGTTTCTTTTACTTTCAATACTGACCAGAAACGGAGACAGAACCTTCCTGCAGCAGATTCTCTTGAAGAAAGGCTTCGTCAGATTTATGGAAATGAAACGTCAGACAGCTGCATTTTTGAAGAGCTGACTGATCTGCAGGCCGGTATCTGCGGAATGCTCTCAAAGCCTGACTTCCTTCTGCCTTCACGGAGGATGCAGCAGCTGTTTATCAACGGCAGACCTGTGGATTACAGATATCTGTCTTTCCTGCTGTCCAGGGCCTATGAAGCAGTTGCTCCCCGTGGGAAATATCCGGCAGCAGTTCTTTTCCTGACAATTGATCCTTCTCTTGTAGATGTGAATATTCATCCTGCAAAAAGGGAAGTAAAACTTTTCGACAGCAGATACGTTGACAGTCTTATACTTCATCTGGCAGAAAAGGTTCTGAACAGATCCCATAACATAAATGAAAAGTATATTCATCCTGTAACTGCACCTGAAATGTCTGATGATACTATGGAGGTACAGGAGAAGCCGGATCAGACTCTGACCGTTTCTTCAGAATACTCTTCCAGTCAGAAAGCATCTTCACCTGTTTCTTTCCGTAAAACTGAGGATCAGGGAACTCTGTTCAGAACATCAGGCAGCCCTGCACCTGTAAGGGAACTCAGGGATTTATACATCAATATGACTTCTCAAAGAGACTGGTCAGTTCTGGGACAGCTTTTTAAAACCTATATTCTTGCAGAAAAGGGAGATGAGCTGTATATAATAGATTTTCATGCAGCCCATGAAAGATTTCTTTATGATGAACTCAGGCAGAGAGGCATTCCAAGGGAAAAACAGGAGCTGCTTTTCCCTGTAATGGCAGAGCTTTCCATGGACGACTGTTCACTTGTCACTGAAAATCTGGAACTGTTTTCTGAAATAGGATTTGACATGGATCTGTTTTCAGACAACACCATCACAATCCGTTCAGTACCTGCAGTGCTTGGGAAAGTGGATGAAAAAGCCTTCCTTTCGGAAGCAGTTGACTGCATACGGGAAGACAGAAGATCAGACAGAATCTATGATTCCATTGCTGCAACAGCAGCCTGCCACAGTGCAAACAGGGCAGGAGATCTTCTTACGGACATGGAAGCAGAGCTTTTAACTGAAAAAGTTTTTTCCGGAAAACATGAGCTGCGCTGTCCTCACGGAAGACCCTTTGTGCATATTATAAAAAAAACAGATCTGGAAAAGATCTTTAAAAGGAAACTATGAAAAAAATAATTCTTGGAGTAAGTTCCTCCATATCAGCCTACAAGGCCTGTGACCTTGCAAGACTTTTTGTAAAATCAGGACACAGCGTATTTACTGTCCTTACAGAGAATGCACTGCAGCTGGTTTCACCGCTGACCTTTGAAACCCTTACCGGAAATCCTGTATATACCAGCAGTTTTTCCAGGGAAAGAAGGGAAATGGGCCACATTCAGTTAAAGGAAAATGCCGATCTGTTCCTGGTAGCTCCTGCCACAGCAAATATTATCGGAAAGTTTGCATCAGGCATTGCAGATGATCTCCTCAGCACAACTTTCCTTTCCGTAAAATGTCCGGTGCTTATTGCTCCGGCCATGAACCCTGGCATGTACAGTCATCCTGCAGTACAGGAAAATATAGCAAAATTAAAAAAATGGGGCGTTCAGTTCGTTGATCCGGCTGTGGGACAGGTTGCGTGCGGTGATACAGGTCAGGGACGCCTTGCAGAAATTCAGGATATTTATGAGGCAGCATTGAATGTTATTAAATGAAAGAAAGCTCATTGTTACAGGAGGTCCAACCAGAGAGTGGCTTGATCCTGTAAGATTTATTTCCAATCCCTCTTCCGGGAAGATGGGAATTGCCATTGCAGATGAAGGTCTGAATCGCTGCAGGGAAACGGTTTTCATCCACGGTCCCATCAACAATTCACTGATTGAAGGGAAAAAATTCCGTTCAGTGGAAGTTGATACCACTATGGAAATGCTGAATGCAGTTATGAATGAACTGGAGGACGGTGCAGTTCTTATTATGGCTGCAGCACCGGCAGACTACGGAGCAGCTGAGATTTCAAAGAAAAAAATAAAGAAAGAGGGGGATGATATTGTCATCAGCCTTAAAAAGACCCCTGATATTCTTAAAAACGTTGCTGCAAGACGTGCTGCAGGTGATTTTAAAAATCTTTTTGTTACAGGATTTGCAGTTGAAACAAACAATGTTGAGGAATACGCTCTGGGGAAACTTCGTGACAAAAACCTTGACATGATATGTTTAAATGATGTTTCCAAACAGGGGGCCGGCTTCGCAGGTGAG
>JAZRYV010000066.1:0-5427 GCA_045600925.1 Spirochaetota bacterium | reverse complement strand
TGAGAATGATCCCTATCAGCTGAGGGACAAAACAATTTTTGAACTTCTGTACTCATCAGGTTTAAGAATAAGCGAAGCTGTTGATCTTAAAAGTTCTGATATTGATTTTAATAATTCCTTTATCACTGTGACAGGAAAGGGAAACAAGGAAAGAATAATTCCTGTCAACAGTGAAGCCAGAAGGCTTATGCAGAAATATCTGAAGGAATCCAGAGATGAGATTCTTACAGACAGGGAAAGCGAATACTTTTTCATAAGCAAAAAAGGATCACAGCTTAACCGCAAATCAGTATGGCGTCTGCTGAAAACCTATGTGTCAGGAATGAACATAGACAAGAACATTACTCCCCATACTCTGAGACATTCCTTTGCAACTCATCTGCTTGAAAACGGTGCAGACCTGAGATCTGTTCAGGAGCTTCTGGGGCATATGGATATTTCCACAACCCAGATCTATACACATCTGGCCAAGGAAAGCCTTCAGAAGGTTCACGAACGTTTCCATCCGAAAGGGTAAAAACGTTGCTGAGAAATATATTCATCATGATCGGAACAGGGATCCTTGCAGGATTCCTGTTTTCGTGTTCTCCTACGACTGAATACCTTAAAAAGCAGAATATCCGCATAACCGGAGAACTCCGTGATATCCGTGTTCTTCTGCTTAAAACATCAGGCACTGTGACAGTGTCTTCTGATTCAAGAACACGTGTGACTGAAATAAGTTCCGGTCATGTGGTTTTTGATGCATCTGATTCGGCCATGGTCATAACTCCTGCTAAAATAAAAGATCCTGTTTCTGTAATATCCATGGACAGTATCCTGACAGTAAACGGAACTCCTTACAGAGGCTCTCTCGAAATCCATAATATTCTTGGAGTCCTGAATGTTATAAATATAGTGTCCATGAATGATTATCTCAAGGGTGTTGTACCTGCAGAAATGCCTGTTTCCTGGCCCATGGAGGCACTTAAGGCCCAGGCTGTGGCTGCCAGAACTTTCTGCTATTCAAGGCTCGGTTCCGGAGACAGGGCTCTTTACAATCTTGATTCAACAACCAGATCCCAGGTTTACAGAGGCAGGGCTGTGGAAAATGTAAATTCATCCAGGGCAGTGGATGACACTGACGGCATAATAATCACCTGCGATGAAAGACCTGTTGTTGCATATTTCCATTCCACCTGCGGAGGCAGAACTGCAGACGGGGAGGATGTATGGCCCGGAACCTGTGTCCCTTACCTTAAAAGCCGTGAATGCGGATGGTGCAGGGAATCTTCTCACTATTCCTGGGAGACTGAACTTTCCGCAGAAGAAATAGAAAAAGCTGTCAGGACAAAGTACCGTGGCGTAAAAAAAATTTCCGGTGTTGCATTCTCCAGACACCGCGGACGTGTTACAGAAGTTAAAATAACCTATGAAAACGGAAGCATAAAACTGAATGGAAATGAATTCCGCCTTATGTTTTCTCCAATGACAGTAAAAAGTCTGTACTTTTCATCAGCAAAGAAAGGGAAGAAAATTGTCCTTACAGGTCACGGATGGGGCCATGGCGCAGGAATGTGCCAGTGGGGGGCAAGGGGGATGGCTCTTGATGGAAAGAACTTCAGTCAGATTCTTTCTGCATACTATACAGGCATAAAGCTGGTAAAAATCAGTCAGATCAGAAAATAGAATATTCCGGTAAAATACAGAACAGACTCATTCAGGGAAACAGTCCGGAAAACTCTGTGCTGTTTCAAAACAAATAATTGACAGATGCTTTCTTCCTGACTTCCTGTCCTTATGAAAGAAAAATATACCCTTGAAGATTTTAATTTTGATCTTCCAGAAGAATTAATTGCCCAGTATCCTGCACATAAGCGGGATGAATCAAAACTTCTCCTGCTTAAGACATCCACCGGAGAAACAGAACATCATATTTTTCATGAAATAACAGATCTGATCCGTCCAGGTGATGTGCTTGTTTTCAACAATGCAAAAGTCATTCATGGCCGTCTCTTCTGCAGAAGAGAAACAGGAGGAACTGTTGAAATCATTCTCACTCAGAGGCTCAGTGATGCCGGATGGCTTCTAATATGCAACAGGACAAAGCGTATCCGAAAAGGAGAAGTTCTTACATGCATTAAAGATCCGTCCGTCAGATTTAAAATTCTGGACCGGAGGGATGACTTTCTGGAGGCAGAAACCACTCCTGTTCTTACAGATGAAATTCTGGATTCCATAGGACAGATTCCTCTTCCACCGTACATAAAAAGGAATCCGGAAGAAGAGGATGAAAGCCGGTATCAGACTGTCTATGCTTCTCATACAGGTGCTGTTGCAGCTCCCACTGCAGGTCTTCATTTTACAGACGAGATTCTTGATTCCCTGAGGGAAAAGAATGTTCAGCTGGAATTCCTTACTCTTTATGTTTCCTGGGGAACTTTCCAGCCTGTACGTGAAAATGATCTGTCACTTCATAAAATGCATACGGAAAACTATGTGCTGTCTGATGACACGGCCGCCCGCATAAATCAGGCCCGCAGAGAGGGAAGGCGCATCATCGCTGTAGGCACTACATCTCTGCGTGTTCTGGAAGCATCCTTTGTAAACGGAGAAAATGTCCCCGGCACTGCAGATACTGACATCTTCATCTGTCCTCCGGGAAAGGTCCATTCAGCAGACTGTCTCATCACAAATTTTCATACTCCCTGTTCAACCCTTCTCATGCTGGTATCGGCCTTTGCAGGTTATGAGCTCATTATGAAGACATATAAAGAGGCAGTTGCCCGTAAATACAGATTTTTTTCCTACGGAGATGCAATGTTCATCCAGGGAGGCGTATGAAGACAAAAGATCTTGTTTCCCTGCTGAACGAAAAGTTCCCGCTTAAGCTTCAGGAAAACTATGACAACGCAGGCAGCCAGATACTTTTCCCGGAACAGGAAATATCAGGTGTGCTCATTGCTCTGGACATGGATCTGTCCCTTCTGGAAGAGGCGGAAAAAGCAGGTGCTAATCTTATAGTAACTCATCATCCTTTCTTTTTCAGGGCTTTTAAGCAGATTGACCTGTCAATGCCGGAAGGAAAAATTATTGCAGGATGTATTAAAAGGCATATATCCCTCTATGCAGCCCATACAAATCTGGACCGCGTTTTCCGTCATGTTCTGTGTACGGTGATGGGCTTTAAGGCTGACGGCACACTGCTGAAAGACATTCCGGATGAACAGGACGGAACAGGCTTCGGAAGCCTTGCATTCCTGCAGGAACCGGTGACACTGTCAGACCTCCTTGCTCTTGCTGTGGAAAAACTGAATCTTGATCACTGCATTTATTCAGGAAATCAGGATCAGCAGATAGGCCGTATTGCATTCCTTAACGGGGCTGGAGGAGGAAGCATAGAGAAAATCATCAGCATGTACGGCCCTGAATGCATCATTACAGGAGATGTTAATCATCACAGTGCCCGATATGCCATGGAACACGGGGTTTCAGTCATAGATGCAGGCCATTACGGCACGGAACATATTCTCCTTGATTTTTTAAAGGATACAGTTCTGTATTGCTTGACAAACAGTGAAAGAAAAAATGTTCCTGTACTGATTTCAAAACAGGAAAAAAATCCATTCCGGGTATTTCTGAAAAATGAATAAAGAAACTGCAGCAATGCTTTCCCTCCAGAAACTGTGGAACGGTGTTCTGGAATCCAGGGACGGGGCACTTCGTTCCATACAGGCTTCAGATCTATGGAAAAAACCCCTTGCAGACAGCGAAAAGAAACTTTCTGAAGCAGAAAATTCCCTTAAATCCGTAAAAACTGAAATAAAAGACAGGGAACTTGTTCTTGCCGGACTGGAAGAAAAGGTCAGAAATCTGAACGAAAAGAGTTTCATGATCAAAACTGAAAAGGATGCTGCAGCATACGAAGCTGATCTTGCCCAGAAAAAACAGGAAATCTCAGGTCAGGAAGAAATGCTTCTTGAACTTATGGATGCTCAGGAAACTGCAGAAAAAAATCTTGCTGAAGCCTCTGTATCTCTGAAGGAGACACAGACAGGAACGGAAAAGAGTCTTGAACTGCTGTCTGCAGATCTTCTGAAATATCAGACTTCAGAAAAGGACTTTCAGCAGAAATACAACGAAGGACTGCCGGAAATTTCTGTCCGGTACAGGGCCAGATTTGACAAACTGGTAAAGGGAAAGAAAGGAAAAGCTGTGGGGCCGCTTAACGGAGAAATATGCTCTCTGTGCAACTGTCAGATTCCTGCATCACTGGCTCTGGAAGCTGCAAAGGAAACAGAACCTGTTCTCTGCACAAACTGCGGCTGTTTTATTTACGTGGACTGACAGTCTCTGCAGAAAACAGAAACGAAACAGAAAAACTTTAAACATAACAGGAAAATATAATGCTTTTAAGTATTGACCGGGTGCTTCAGCTTCTTGCTGAAGGGAAAAGTATGGAAAAAATAGCAGAGCTGGCCTCCTGCTTGCCGGAAAATGTTGCTGATGTAATCAACGAAGCCAGGATCCTTCTTTCAAAATATGAAAAGCCTGCATCCAGAAGGAAGATCATCATTCATAAAAAAGCCCCTGATTCCACAGAGGACAGAAATCCTGCACTTTTTTTCGGTGCAGAACTTTCGGCAGTTCCTCTTAATTCAAAGCTTACATTTTATGTGGCAGGGGAGACTCTGCCGACAAAACAGGCGGCAATAGGAATAGTGGTAACTGACAGCGAAGACCGTCAGGTGGGAAAACTTGCATCCTACATAGGGAAAGTATCAGCTGCAAGAGCTGTATGTACAGCCATAAAAAGAGCTCTGGAAATAGCCGGCTGTTTTTCTCCATCTGAACTCTCTGTTAAAATATCAAATGAAAATCTCTGCAAGCATCTCAATGGTGAAATTACAATAGAACGTGCAGGTCTTTCCGATCAGAGAGAAGAGATTATGGGACAGATGAAAAAATTTCCCGGTGCAAAACTGGAATACATCTCCCGAGACAGAAACGAAAAAGCCGTATATTTTGCACTCAAAAGCCTGGAAAAATATAAAGAATGAATCCTCTGTGGCATGTAGCAGAGGATAATCAGGAACTGGCTGTCTCTCTCAGCCGGAAAACAGGGCTGGACAGAAAACTGGTCCGGCTTCTGGTAAACCGGGGACTGAATACTGAAAAGAAAATAGCCTGTTTCATAAAACCTTCTCCTTCCCAGATCCTGAATCCGTTTCTTCTTTCCGGAATGAAGGAGGCGGTTCTTGCCCTTAAGGCAGCAGCAGCCAGAGGTGCAAAAATTGCAGTTTTTTCCGACTCGGATCTGGACGGCCTCACGTCCCTTGCTGTTCTCAGCCAGGCACTCCGGAAAGTCTGTCCGGATTTTATCTATCGTTTTCCCAGAGAAGCTGAATCCTATGGGCTTTCCATGTCGGTTATTGATGAATTTCATGA
>JAZRYV010000065.1:0-2324 GCA_045600925.1 Spirochaetota bacterium | reverse complement strand
AAGCTGGAAGGTGAGGGTGGGGGCCGGTCAGGTGATTTCTCCATCCAAAAAGGAAGTAACTGCAGCGACAGGCGGTTACGGAACCGGCATCTGTTTTAATACAGGGAAAGCAGGATTTCTGTATTTTCTTGCTGAGGCTGATGTGTACATTGACTCTCAGTTTTCTTACTGCAGTTTTATAAAACCTGGCATTTCTGCAGGCCTTGTTACAAACTGCTGCTCATTCTGGAAAAGCCATATATTTGCAGAGGCCTGCAGAACTTTCTGGGGAGATGTAACAAATGATCTCAGTCTTGGAACAGAGCAGGCCTTTTATCCTGCAGATAATTTTTCAGCAGCACTGAAGTGTTCACGTCACAGAGTGTTCCGTCATGATTTCGACGAAATTTCAGTCTCTGCCTCCATGTACTTCTGATGCTGCTGCCGGAACATGAAATAAAAACAGGACCTGCGGACCAGTTATTATTTCATGAATCTATTCTGTTTCAGCCAGTTCTGCATCAAAGGCTGCCCGCTTTTCATCTGCCTGCTCCGAAAGCAGGGCAAATTCTTCGTACAGCTGATCAGTTTCTTTCTGAAGGGTGTTTATTTCCATTGAACAGGCAGCTATTTTTTTTCCGTCACCTGCTGACGAAGCAGCAATTATTTCCTGGTTAAGTTCTCCGATCTTTTTCTCATCAGCCTCGATCTGCTTTTCTACAGCTGAAATTTTATCTTCCAGCGGTTTAAGCTCTCTGGATTTTCTTGTGAGAATTTCGGCTCTTTTTTTACGGACATCTTTTTTGTTGCCGTAATTTTCTGAAGCAGTCTTTTCTGTCGCTGCAGCTTTGACCGGTTCTTCTTCCTCCCAGCCTACGTTGTCAAGAAATCTCTGGTAGCTTCCTTCGTAGACAGAGGCTCCTCCTTTCTGGAAGATGATAAACCGGTTTGCCAGTGCGTGCAGAAACATTTCATTATGAGTAACCATAACCACTGCCCCTTCAAAATCATCCACTGCTGCAAGAAATGCATCACAGGATTCCATGTCCAGATGATTTGTCGGCTCGTCAAGGAACAGAATATTGGCAGGTGTTACAAGAATTTTCCCAAGCAGAACTCTTGCTTTTTCTCCTCCTGAGAGAACATTTATGCTTTTCAGAGCCTCATCTCCTTCAAACATCATTGCTCCGCAGATGTTTCTTGCCTGCTGACGTTCACATCCAGCACTCATTATTTCCTCTTCCACTGTTAGGTTAGGATTCAGCTGAATGCTGTTTGTCTGAGCATAGTATCCACTTGTGGTGTTTGGGTGGCTGATGATCTCTCCTGAATCAGGAGCAAGTTCTCCTGAAAGAAGACGGAGCAGTGTAGTCTTCCCTTTCCCGTTTTTTCCTATGATGCAGATCCGGTCCCTGCTTCCGACTGAGAAGGAAAGATTTTTGAAGAGAGGCTGTTCCCTGTTATATCCGAAGCTGAGATCCTTTACATGCATCACTGACTTTGCCTGAGTAGGTTTGTATGCAAAGCTGAAATCCAGTGTCCTGATTTTTTCCAGTTTATCCAGAGTCTCCATTTTTTCAAGAGCCTTGATTCTGGACTGAACCATTCCTGCAAGACGTGCCTTTGCCCGGAACCGGTTTATATATACTTCTGCTTCCTTTCTTTTTTTTTCGTCGTTGAGTCTTGTGTTTTCGTAGATTTCCTCTTCTTTGAAAATCTGTTCATAATATTTGCCGGTGTTTCCGGAAATTTTGCGTATCTTCTTTCTGTGAATTCCTATTATGCTGTCCACTACGCTGTCCATGAATGAACGGTCATGAGTGATCAGCAGCAGTTCCTTTCTCCACTGTTTAAGAAAGGATGAAAGCCATCGTATGGAAATAATATCCAGATAGTTGGTAGGCTCATCCAGAAGAAGCATGTCCGGATCAGAAACCAGAACTTTTGCAAGATTGAGACGTACCTGATATCCTCCTGAGAAATCAAGAGGTGATCTTTTCATGTCATCCTTTGAAAATCCAAGTCCGAAAAGGATCTTTTCTGCACGCCAGGAATCATCTTTCTGATGCTCAGGCAGTCCTAGGCAGGCTTCTTCCAGAACAGAAGCACATGAAAATTTCAGGTGCTGTTTAACATAGCCAAGAGTGTAGTCTTTAGGAATTGAAATTTCTCCGGAATCCGGAAATTCCTCTCCTGTGATCATTTTTATGAGAGTTGTTTTCCCGTGACCGTTCCTTCCTACAAGTCCTGCTTTTTCTCCGCTGCTGATACTGAAGCTTACATCAGAGAGAATTTCCTGTGCACCGAAGGATTTTGAAAGATTTATTACTTTTATCACAATGTCT
>JAZRYV010000064.1:0-2221 GCA_045600925.1 Spirochaetota bacterium | reverse complement strand
GAATCTTGTGGGCATAGGCCTGATGCCCCACATCCCAGATTATTTTGTCCTCTGGTGTATTGAATATATAATGAAGGGCAACTGTCAGTTCCACAACACCAAGAGATGAAGCCAGATGTCCTCCGGTTCTGGAAACGGAATCGATTATAAAATCACGGATATCCCCGGAAAGCTCTGCAAGCTGTCTGTGATTCATGCAACGGATATCATCAACCGAATTAACGGAATCAAGGAGTCCGTAGCTTTTCTCTGAGGTATGAAGTTCTGGCATTCAGAAATTCCGCAGATATCAGAATTTTTTCCGGACCTTATTGCCGTTCAGTTTAATCATGATCTTTATGGCAATGCAGGCTCCGATGGCACCGGCAATGATGTTCACTATGTTGACACCGACGGGATTCTTTTCAAGAAAAGTCAGAATAAACAGGATAAGGCTGCAGAAGAAATCGTTTAATACAAGACCGCCGATAAGGGCACCAATAAATGCCACAACAAAACCGCCGATGAAGCCTCCGAAAAGCTCTCTTTTTTTCCAGTAATAAAAAACGGCAGTAACAGCCAGACCGGTAAGAAGAATGAGTACTATATCTTTAATGAGCAGCAGAAAATCTCTGACTTCGGGGGACATGGAAACCTCACAAAAGTTATTTTCAAAACATAATTTTATACATTATTAAATAAAGGCCGGCAGGGTCAAGAAAATTCCGTTTATGAACTGTGAAATTCAGAAGCCGATTCAGAGCCTTTCTGCAGTCATCCTGCAGAAGATCCATTACTGAGGATAAGCGCCTGCAGCTTCACATGCCGCAGACGAAAAAAAAGGCTTTTACAGATGCTCATATCTGTAAAAGCCCTTAACCTGGTAAGTGTTAATAGGAGTGTTTTAATTATTAACACCATTATAATCGGAAGATTTCTGTTCTTAATTAAGAAAAATACGGGACATAAAAAATGTTTTCTTTTGCTTGACGGACAGAAAAGAAATGTAGTGTGTTATAATATACGAGGATACCATGAAAAAATTTTTAACAGTTCTGTTTCTTCTGGTTCCGGCCATTGCTTTCTGCGGGGAAGGTCCGGTCATCAGCTTTCAGAAGGAGGCCATTGACTTCGGTCATGTAAAGAAAAGAGCAAAGCTGAAAGCAGTCTTTGAGTTCACCAATACAGGAACTGAAACTCTTGTCATTTCAAATGTGGCAAGCGGCTGAGGCTGCACTGGAACTCTCCTTTCGGACAGTTCCGTCCCTGCCGGAGGCAGGGGAAAGATTGAAGTTCTGTTTGATGCCGGAAAGGATCAGAAAAAGATTTCAAAAAATATTTATGTTTATTCTAATGATCCTGTAAATGCAGTTACTGTTCTGAGAGTGACAGCCTATGTTGCCATGGATCCGCCGGAAAAGGAACATCTTAAAAAACCGGATTCTGAACTGATTCCTGAAAAAGAGGCTGCGGAAGGTCAGGATCAGAAGGCTGTGATTCAGGAATACAAGGACATAAAATCAGATTCTACAGATAATAAACAAGGGAGGCAGCTATGAGTACATTTAAATCAGCAGGCAGTTCCATTCTCAGATACGGAGGAATTCTCCTGAATAAAACAGAATGCTATGCCAAAATCACTAAACTGAAAATCGAAATAAAAAAAATCGAAAATGATATAGATAAAAGCTATATACGGGCAGGAAGGCTTACGACTGATGAATTCCACAAGGGTGTAAATTCCTTTGACATGACCAGATCCGAAATCCGTGATATTGTAGCCACAATAGACAAATACAATGAAACAATTGAGCAGAAAAAGAAGGAAATAGAGGAGCTGAAGAAACTCTCCGAAGCAGCAGGACAGGAGTAGGCCATTAATGCCTCTGTCATCAAAACGCATCGTTGAATACATCGCTTCCATGAACGGAAAGATTTTTACAAGACAGGATCTTTCCGGAATTTCCACTGCCGGAACCGGACACCGGAAAAAAAAGAAATCCGGGAAAGCATCAGCCGGCTCCGATGCAAAAAACCGGGCAAAAACAGATTCTGTTTTTTTAGCTCTGCTTTCAGCAGGCTTTATTAAACAGGAGGGGCCCGGTTTTACCCCTGCACTTTCCGTAAAAGGCACAGTTTCCATGAAAGGACGTGAGCCGGAACTTGTCTGTGATGCACCTGTGACTGTTTTCCTTACAGAGAATCTGAGGAAACCGGTTATTGATGGAGATCAGGTTCTGGC
>JAZRYV010000063.1:0-7652 GCA_045600925.1 Spirochaetota bacterium | reverse complement strand
ATCTGCTGGGGTGACAGAAACAGATCAGTCCTCATCCGTGTTCCTCTTGGATGGATAGGCGTTACAGATATGATTAAAAAGGCAAATCCTGGATACAATGAAGAGCTTAAGGACTACTCAGGCCGTCAGACCTTTGAAATCCGCTGCCCCGACGGATCAGCAAACATTCCTCTGCTCCTTGCATCTCTCGCAGTAGGTGTTATTCACGGAATGGAAATGCCGGATGCTCTTAAAAAAGCAGAAGAACTGTATGTTGATGTCAACATACATAAAGAAGAGAACAAGAATATACTTGCAAAACTTGATACTCTTCCGATTTCATGCAGTGAATCTGCAGACTGTCTCCTTAAATACCGTGGCATTCTGGAACAGAACGGTTTCTCTCCTGCAGTCATAGACGGAATTGCTGCAATGCTGAAATCATACAACGATGAAGGTCTCAGCGAAAAACTCTATGGCAAAAAGGATGAAATAAAATCTCTGGTTGACAGATTCATCCACCATATGTAAAATAAGCAGCTGAAATTTGGCTGTTCAAAGTAAAAAAATCCGGGAAACCGGATTTTTTTTACTTTGTTCTTCTTTCAGAAAACCATCCACATACAGAAGAAATATACAGAAAAAGCCTGACAGGTCAGGCTTTTTCGCTGAAGGGACAAATTAACATCATATCACTTTGTTCCTTCAAAAATTTCGTCTTCTTTTTTACGCATAATCTCTTCATCCTCATCAGATCTTTCGTGATCATATCCTATAAGATGAAGGATTCCGTGAATCAGCAGACGCTTTACTTCATCCTGCAGAGTAACTTCGTATTCAGCAGCCTGTTCAGCCGCCTTTTCCAGACTTATGTAAATATCTCCAAGCTCCTCAGTTTCCTCCATTTCCTCTCCGGGAAAACGCTCCTCCCTGTAGGCAAATGAGATTACATCCGTAGGCATGTCCTTCTTCCTGTAATCCCTGTTAATGGTGTGAATAAAACTGTTCGTTGTAAAGATTACGCTTATTGTCACTCTGTCAAGAGCAAGCAGAGAGCAGATTTTTTCACCAAGAGAACATGCCCAGTCCTCATTTATTTCCTTCCAGGGCAGTTCCAGCTCTTCTGTAAAAACCTCAATTTTCCTGTTTTCCATTCTGTTTTAATTTTTCCTCAAGTTTGGTAACTTCAGTACTGTCCGGATATTCCATTCTTGTATGATAAATTCCGTTCAATATTACAAGGAATGATTCCTCAATGGCTTTAATATCGGACATGGACAGTTCCGTATTTTCAAATTCTCCGTCATTAAGTTTATTGAAGATAATTTTCTGAACCAGCCCCTTAAGCTTTGCAGGAGTCGGTTCCCTCAGGGAACGGCTTGCAGCTTCTATGGAATCGGCCATCATTACAACTGCTGATTCTCTGGTCGAAGGTCTGGGCCCAGGATACTGGAAATCGGTTTTATGAACAGAATCCTTGCCGCCTGCAGAAACTGACTCCAGTGCCTTAAAATAAAAGAAAGTCATTACAGTCTGTCCGTGATGCTGACGAATGAAATCTATAATGGATTCCGGAAGACGCTGTTTTCTGGCAAGATCCACTCCCTTGCTCACATGGGATATTATGAGACGGGAATACTCCAGTGGAGAAAGTGTCTTTGCCCTGGGATCAGTCACCTTGTTCTCTATGAACATATTTGCGTCTTCAATCTTGCCTATATCGTGATAAAAAGCTCCTACCCTGGCGAGAAGAGGATCTGCCCCTTTTATGTTCCGGCAGGCAGCCTCTGCCATATTGGAAACGATCAGGGAATGATGATAAGTCCCCGGAGCTGTCAGAAGCATGCGTCTGAAAAGAGGACTGTTGAGATCAGAAAGCTCCAGCAGTTTGAATCTGGTGGTCACTCCGAAAACAGTCTCGTATACAGGGAAAAGCCCCAGAGCCATAATGGAATTTATGAGTCCGCTCATAACTGCCATCTGTATATTCTTCAGCATTATGGCAGCAGGAATTTCCTCAATAAGGCAGACTGCCACCACTGCGACTGAATTTATAAGACCTATGTAAAGGCCTCCCAGCAGAAAATCCGTCCTCTTCTGAATATTCCAGTTTATAAAGACACCAAGTAAAGCAGAAGTTACTGCCAGAACCATAGTGCTGAAGTCGCATCCGTGAATCGCCACTGTAAAGAAAATCATATGAAGTCCCATTAAAAGAGAAAAAATGAGACTGTAAAGAACAGAAAGAATCATTGTGACCAGAGGTATCGGAAGCAGAAATACAAAAGATATGGAGCTTCCCTGTCCTGAATAGGCTGAAGCTGCATAATATGAATAGAGCATAAAAATTCCCATAAGGGAAAAAATGATGACGGAAAACTTTCTGTCCGGAATCTCTGTTATCTTAAAGCCCAGAATAAAGAAAAAGAAAGCTACAAAAAAAACAAACTGAATAATAAAAATACCGGCTGCATAGGAAATATTGGATTTTTCCGAATACCTGTTCAGAACATTTATCTTTTCCAGACTTTCCAGTGTGACAGTATCACCCTGCCTTGCAATTGTCTGACCTTTTTTCAGCATGGACATAACAGGTTTTACATCTGCCAGAGCCCCTTTGATGCGTCTTTCTGTCTCTTCCTGATTAAAAAAAGTATCTGGCTTAAGAATGCTGCTTATGAAAGATGCCACAGCAGAAAGTGTCTTTCCTGACAGCCAGGGGGCCTCCTCCCTGCAGACAGACTTAATATTTTTACGTACTTCATCCAGAGGATAAAGGCTTTCCAGAGAACCGCTTATTTCATCTGAGGACGAAGATCCGGAAAGCCGGACTGATATATGCCTGTTTTCTATATTAAGAGGATTGCTGTATGGTTCGGCTGTAATATTCTGCTGTTTGTTGTCATAAATACGGATAAGAATTTTTGTAACCGTTCTCTGAAGAACAGCAGGATTCTGATAATTAAGAAAATTCAGGAGAACGGAATCATTAAGATGAAGATAATCAGGCAGACGTTTTTTTAAAATATTCAGCTGAATATCATGCCCGCTTTCAGATAAAACCGGATACTGTGTCAGCGTCATGTTTACTGCCCGGAACATGATACCGGCAATATTGAGTCTTTCATCAAGGACCTTTGTATTTCTGTCAAAGACAAGGGGAACGGACTCGGCAGTTCTTTCCTTTAATCGTCCTGTTTCGTTTTCATTAAGATAATGGATATCACCGGAAACACGGATATCTTCCATGACAACATCTCCGGCCCTGTACTGGTATGTTCTTCCGGTATGGTTTCTGGAAAGCAGAAAGGTGGAAAGGATTATAATAAGAAATATGCTCAGAACAGCAAGACCTGTTTTCTGGTCGCTCATTTTAACGGCAGTAAGGGATATTTTTTTTAAGAACTTAATACCCATTACAGTATTCCTTCTTCTTCTTCTGCCAGGCTTTTATCATAGGCCTGAACAATTTTTTCCACTACAGGATGTCTGGATATATCCTCTCTTCCGAAACGTATTATGCTTATTTCTTTTATGTCTTTAAGGACAGTCATGGCATGAATCAGCCCTGACTGTCCAGGCTTCGGAAGATCGATCTGTGTCACATCACCCGTTATGACGAATCTGGAATCACGTCCCAGTCTGGTAAGGAACATTTTCATCTGTGAACGTGTTGTGTTCTGTGCCTCGTCAAGAATAATGAATGAACGGTTCAGTGTCCGTCCTCTCATGTAGGCAAGAGGTGCAATTTCTATATGGCCTGTTTCAATGAGTCTGGATACTCTTTCAAAGGAAAGGAGATCAAACATGGCATCATACAGTGGACGAAGATATGGATTGATCTTCTGTGTCAGGTCGCCAGGGAGAAAACCAAGGCTTTCTCCTGCTTCCACTGCAGGTCTGGTAAGAACAATTCTTTCAGCCTGCCCCTTAAGAAAAGCCTGAAGAGCACAGGCCACAGCCAGATAGGTCTTTCCGGTACCGGCAGGACCTATGCCGAAAGTCACAGGACTGCGGTTTATGGAAGAAATGTATCCAGCCTGATTCATGGTTCTTGGCACAATGGATTTTCCGTTTTCCGGAATGACTATTTTAAGACTGTTGATGTCATCAGCCTTAAGCTCTTTGCCATTCTTTGCGGCAGAAGCCAGATAACGTACATCAAAATCCGAAAATTCGTACTTCTCTCCACGGGCCAGAAGATAATCACTTATAAGGTTTAGAAGTTTTACCGCAGCATCAGTTCTGTTATCCGGACCAGAGACTATGAATGTGTTTCCTCTGGGGATAATATTCACATCCATAATCTCTCCGATCAGACGGATATTTTTATCGCTGCTGCCGCAGATTCTGCGGTAAAGCTGAAGGTTGTCAATTTCTACAGGAAATTCCTGCATTACTGCCCTTCTACGACCTTTATTGCCAGCTCCTTAAGCTGTTCCTTTGTGACTTCTGATGGAGCGGAACTCATGATGCACTGCCCCTTCTGAGTCTTCGGGAAAGCAATAACTTCACGGATTGATTCCCTTCTGAGCAGAAGCATTACGATTCTGTCAAGACCAAGGGCAAGTCCTCCGTGAGGAGGTGCACCATATTTGAGAGCATCCAGCAGGAAGGAAAATTTGACTTTTGCCTCTTCCTCTGTAATATTTTCCAGCTGGAAAATTTTATTCTGAATGTCGGAATCGCTGATTCGTATGGAACCACCTCCGATCTCATTACCGTTCAGTATGATGTCATAGGCCTGAGCCTTAACTGTGTTTTCATCCTCCGGCTTCATGCTGTCCAGCATGGAAAGGCAGGCTTCCTTTGTCGGAGCTTTTGGAGCAGTAAAAGGATGATGAGTAGAGTAAAATCTTTTATCTTCATAACTGTATTCAAACAGCGGGAAGTCTGTTACCCACAGAAGATCCAGACGGTCTTCATCTATCATTCCCAGATCCTGAGCGACCTTGATTCTCATGTTTGCAAGAGTCTGATTAACGATCTTCGGTTTATCCACAGAGAAGAACAGAATGGCATCATTTTTGAGCTCAAATCTTTCTATTACAGCCTTTTTCTCATCATCACTGAGGAACTTTGATATTCCTCCTTCAAAGCCTCCGTTTCTGTAACGGAACATAGGGAAGCCCTTTGCACCGAAGATTCTTACATACGAAGTATAATCATCGGACATCTTTCTGGAAATCCGTCCTTCATCTTCCACAGCGAAGCCCTTTACTATTCCCCCTGAGGCAAGCGCAGAAGAGAAAACCTGGAATTCAGATTTTGCAAAGATGTCGCTGCAGTCACGCAGTTCCAGACCAAAACGGGTATCAGGCTTGTCACAGCCGTATTTTGACATGGCTTCATCGTAGGTCATATGACGGAGAGGAAGCTGAATTTCTTTTCCTGTAACTGTTTTAATGATGTCCTTTACAAGACCTTCAACAAGTTCCATTATCATGTCTTCTGTAATGAAGGAAAGTTCCATATCTATCTGAGTAAATTCCGGCTGACGGTCGTTTCTCAGGTCCTCATCACGGAAGCACTTTGCAATCTGATAGTAACGGTCAAACCCGGCAACCATCAGAATCTGCTTAAAAATCTGAGGAGACTGAGGCAGAGCATAGAACTGTCCGTGGTTTATACGGCTTGGGACAAGGAAGTCTCTTGCTCCTTCAGGAGTTGACTTGTTGAGAATCGGAGTTTCGATTTCCAGAAATCTGTGCTTTGAAAGATAGTCCCTTGTTGTCTGCATGATTTTGCTGCGCATTACAATGGCTTCTCTCATTTCTTCGCGGCGGAGATCCAGAAAACGGTATTTAAGTCTGACTTCCTCGCTGATATTGTCTCTTGTATTCAGAGGGAAAGGAGGAACTTTTGAAGTATTAAGAATTTCAATGGAATCAGCCACAACTTCAATAAGCCCTGTGGGAGTATTCGGGTTGATGGTTTCCTCGGAACGTCTGCGGACCTTCCCTGTAATTTTCACAACATATTCGCTTCGTGTCTGATCTGCAGTCTTTGCATTTTCAGCTGACATGGAAGAATCAAAAACTGTCTGAATCATGCCGCTTACATCTCGGACCTCAACAAACAGAATGCCTCCCAGGTCTCTCTTGGTGTCCACCCATCCGGCAATAAGGACATTTTTCCCTTCATCTGCCAGTGTCAGTTCACCACAATAGGATCTGTTTCTATACATTTTTTCCTCAATAATTAAAAACAAGTTATCATTCAGTAAAAATAATGGTACACAAAAGCAATCCGGCTATAAGTTCTTTTTGTCAAGCAAAAAGACAGGAAGAAAAACGGCAGAATAAAACAGGATCTTCAGTCTGACTCTGCCGGAAACATTATGTTTCTCAATGATCCTCTGCTTTTTTTACTTGCATTAATGCTTTCATTTCCAGCTGTAATTCATAAAATCCAATTACGGTTTTCTAAAATTATGAGTATTTATGAAATTCTATGCATTGCAGCAGGGCTTTCCATGGATGCCTTTTCAGTATGCGTTGCAGCGGGAGCAAAGCTGAAAAAACTAAATGCAGGACACTGGTTCAGATTTCCTTTCCATTTCGGCCTTTTCCAGTTTCTCATGCCTCTGGCCGGATATTTCGGCGGAGTGCTTGTGGCAGATCTTATCAGCACCTTTGATCACTGGATAGCCTTCGGGCTTCTTGCACTGGTTGGAATCAACATGATCAGAGAAGGTCTGCATGGAAAAGAGACCGAGGACTCCCTGAAGGTCAGTGATCCCTCAAAAGGGTGGTCACTTGTGATGCTTTCCGTTGCCACCAGTATTGATGCTGCGGCCATCGGATTCAGTCTTGCTGCAGTCGGAGTATCAATATGGATGCCTGCAGGCATAACAGGCATAATATGTGCAGTCTGTTCCGCAGCCGGACTGGCCACAGGTTCAAAGGCCGGAAAGCTCCTGGGAACGAAGGCAGAAATTTTCGGCGGTACAGTGCTTATACTTATAGGAATAAAAATTCTGGCCGAGCATACCGGTATTCTGTAGAAAAGATACATCAGGAGACTGTCCCTCATTCCCGGAGGTTCTTTTTTAACAGATCATTAAAAAGCTATTCTTCACAGCATGCCATGGTACTGTAAAATTCAGGAACTTTTTTGATTTTTTGCAAAAAATTAAGTTATTTGTGATTATAGCACATGAAAACAGTTCAGCAGAGCCGTCTGGTCTGAACTGTTCTGCCAAAAAGGTTATGACATACTGTTTTTGGCCTGAACGGCTCTTGGGAAAGTTTATGACATCCCTGTGACTGGTCTGAGCCACTCAGTATCATCAGGACATGCATAACATGGTGCTGTGTGGTTCTGAGCCGGCTCATGCTGTACCGGTTACAGACTCAGGCCTGTAACCGCTGTATAACATCTTTATTTAAGGGCTTCCACTTCTGACCGGGACAGACCGGTAGCCTGAACAATCTGACTGTCAGAAAAATTCATTCTGAGAAGATTCCTTGCAGTTTCGGTTCTTGCCTTTATTTCGCCGCTTTTTTCTCCGAGAGAAATTCCTTCTTCTCTTCCTAGGGAAAATCCTTCTGCTATGCCTTCTGCCAGAACTTCATTCATTTTTACCTGAAATGTCATATATTCATGCCCCCACAGTATGTTCTTCCTTGCTTCAATTACTTTCTCTTCTATCCTCTGTACAAGTTTTCCTT
>JAZRYV010000062.1:0-1101 GCA_045600925.1 Spirochaetota bacterium | reverse complement strand
GCTTATAAGGCATCATGTCAGCGGTCAGCTTAAGGTAGCTCCTGAACATTGTTCAGCTGTGGTTCTTGACAAGATGGGAAAACCTCATATAGAAGCATACAGAGAGTTTCAGAAGAAATTCTATGAGATTACAAAAGGCATGGACAAGGAGCAGTATCTTATTCCGTATCTTATGTCTTCTCATCCGGGAAGCACCCTTAAAGAGGCAGTTGAACTTTCACTTTTCCTTAAAGAACATAATATTCGTCCGGAACAGGTTCAGGATTTTTATCCTACACCCGGTACTATATCAACATGTATGTTTTATACTGAACTTGATCCTTATACGATGGAAAAGGTGTATGTTCCGAAAACTCCTGAGGAAAAGGGAATGCAGAGGGCACTTCTTCAGTATTTCAGGCCACAGAATTACGAGACGGTTGTAAAGGCTCTTAAAATTGCAGGAAGAAGGGATCTTATAGGTTCTTCTCCGAAATGTCTTGTTTCAGATAAACCTCCGAGACAGGAAACATCATATGACCGAAAAAAATCAGGCGGAAGAAACAATGTTTCAGCAAAGCCTGGAAATAAAAAAACATCCTTCTCCGGAAATGACAGGAGAGACGGAGCAAAAGGAACTAAAAATTCATGGGCAGCACAGAAGAAAAATTCAAATACAGGACGGAAGCCTGGTACAAAAAGAAAAGGCTGAAAAAAAGACTTCGCAGCACAGCAATGATCCTTGTTCTGGGGATTATTGCTGTAGGTGCACTTCTTGATTCTTCAGGTATCTTTACATATGAAGAAGCAGTAGTATTTTTTGGACTCAGAGACAAAGCCATATCAGATGCTGAGGTTTCAGTTCATTTTATTGATGTCGGGCAGGGTGATTCTTCTCTGATAATAAGTGGAGAAAGCAGTATCCTGATAGATGCAGGAGAAATTGATCAGGGGCAGAATGTGATCGAATATCTCCGGAGTCAGAATATAAAAAAGCTGGATTATGTTATTGCTACACATCCTCACTCTGATCATATAGGCGGTATGGCAGATGTGCTTTCAGAAATTGAAACAGATAATATTATTTATCCGGATGTTCCTGATGATCTGATTACTGATTCG
>JAZRYV010000061.1:0-4922 GCA_045600925.1 Spirochaetota bacterium | reverse complement strand
ACAGCTGCGAAAAGCTTAAGATGATTCTTTACAAAAGAAAAAATTTTTTTCATACGTACTGCCTTATTTTAAAAATTTTGATCCTTTTTTTTACCGGCCAGCTGACCGCAGGCCCCGTCAATATCACCGCCTGCAGAATTTCTCACGGAAACCGGAACATTCATAATTTCCAGATTATGAATAAAGGCATCCATTTCTTCCTGTGTTGGACATTCTGTATCACCGGAAGGATTAAGAGGAATCAGATTCAGCTTAATTCTTGCATACCGGAACATTTTTTTTAACCGTCTGGCGTCTTCCTGTCCTGTATTGTCCTTCCTCATTACATATTCAATGGTAAGTCTGTTTCTGGAAACAGGAAATTTCTTTTCCAGCATTGAGGCAATTTCTGCAAATGGATACTTTCTTTCCACAGGCATATTGAGTCTTCTTTTTTCAGGATCAGTATCATTAAGTGACAGAGCCAGGTTATACGGCCTTTTTTCATCAATAAATCTTTCTATGCCTGTTTTTATTCCACAGGTTGATATTGTAATCTTCCGAACGGATATATGGAATCCAAAGGAATAATTCATTATGTCGGCAGCTTTAAGAACATTGTCATAGTTCATAAAAGGCTCGCCCATTCCCATAAATACAATGTTGTTGTTCTTTACACCGGAAATCCTTCTTACCTGGGAAAGCTGATCCAGAATCTCTCCGGTCTCAAGATTTCTTTTAAAGCCCAGCTTTGCTGTTCTGCAGAAACTGCATCCCATTGCACAGCCTGCCTGACTGGAAACGCATACTGTAAGCCTGCTGTCCTCATCCTCTCCTGTCTTTATAAGAACAGATTCTATGTAAATTCCGTCCTCAGTCCGGAACAGGTATTTTTCAGTTCCGTCCACAGAAGATATCTGCCGTTCCTCAAGTACAAGCGGAGAAAGAATAAATTCCTGTTCCAGCCTGGATCTCAGATCTTTGGAAAAATTTGTCATCTCGGAAAAATCAGAAACGTTCCTTTCATAAATCCAGTTGAAAAGCTGTCTTCCTCTGTAGCTCTTTTCCCCTGCTTCAAGGAACCATCTTTCTGCTTCCTCAAGGGACATGTTCTTTATAAGAGGTCTGTCAAAAACTGCCTTCATCAGTCTACCCTGTCAAATGCAGAAGGATCTTTTACACATCTGAAACCGGACAGGCAGTCTTTCTCAAGGCTTGGGATTCCTCCGGTTTCTCTTCTGGTGACCCTGATTCCATCAGCAGAACTGAACCAGGCTCCTCCGCGGACAACCCTGTACTGAGTCCCGAATCTTCCGTCTTCATCCGTATTCCCAGGATAGGCCTTAAACCAGGAACTTGTCCATTCCTGTGCATTTCCGCACATGTTCACTGCCCCGTATGGCGAAGCTCCTTCAGCAGCAAAAACATCCACCGGAAGAAGAGCCGGTCCTTTTCCTGCAATTTTTGATTTTATATCCTTCCTTAATTTTTCATCTTTCCAGAAAGGGAGACAGTTGGCCCTGCCTGCAGAAAATCCTCCTGCCCATGAATAGTTTACAGGCACACTGCCTTTCTTTCCTCTGCCATTGCCCTTTGCTGCTTTCTCCCATTCCTCTTCTGTGGGAAGACGTTTTCCGGCCCAGGCAGCATAGGCCGAAGCTTCATAATAAGTAACAAGTACCGGCAGGTTCTCCTGACCTTCCGGCATTTTACCGTCTTTCCAGGAAACAGGAACAAGACCGTTCTCCGTTTCAGAAAATTTTCTGTAGTCTTCGTTGGAAACTTCAAATCTGTCTATATAAAAATCATCAAGATAGATTTCCTGCTCCGGTGCTTCATCCGGAAGGAAATCACTGCTTCCCAGAATAAACTTTCCGGCAGGAACCAGAACCATCTGCCTGCCGTCTTTTTCCGACACGAGAGATTTTCTGTAAACAAGCTGTTCCTTGTAATAGGTGTTCTTCAGATCAAGATCAAACATCTCTCTTTTTTTTACCAGGGCAACAGATGCTCCTGCCCTGAGAGTATAGTTTTTTGTGTTTATTTTATAACTGGCAACAGCCCTGTACTTTCCTTTCTTTATCTCTGAAAAAGAAATGATCGTCACCGTGCCTACAGCAAGCTTTCTGTCTGTAATATAATATTCAGATGTTTCCGGTTTTTCATCAAAGAAAATCGTTACATTATCAGGCTGTCTTATAGATTCAATTTCAGCCGGAATCTCATATTCCACAGAGTAAAGCGGCAGCCACAGAAGCATAATAAGGACTGCAGCAGGCAGTATATTTTTCATAATCATTTTTCCTTTCCTGCAGACCTTGGGTCCAGAGCTTCCTGAAGTCCTTCTCCGGTCAGGTTGTAGGATGTAATAGTAATAAAAATGGCAATACCTGGAATCAGTGTAAGCCACCATGCAATGTCCATAAAATCTCTGGACTGAGAAAGAATGTCACCCCAGCTGGGTGTTGGAGGCTGAACACCGAAGCCAAGAAAACTCAGGGATGATTCTACAAGAATAGTTGATGCAATGCCGAAAGTAGCCGAAACCAGCACTGGGGGCATGGCATTGGGGAGAATATGCTTCAGTATGATTCTGCAGTCAGAAGCCCCGGCTGCCCTGGCTGCAGAAACAAAATCCATCTCACGTATCCGCATGAACTCACCCCGCACAATACGAGCAATTCCTGTCCATCCGGTAATTCCAATTACAGCCATAACGCTCATCAGACTGGGACCCCACAGAGCAAGAATAGTAAGAATCAGAAAAAAAGTCGGAAAACACATTACGATTTCAATGATGCGGGAGATGATCATATCTGCTTTTCCGCCGTAAAACCCTGCAGCTGCTCCTACAAGAATTCCTATGGAAACATAGATGAATACAGCAATAAATCCTATAAATATTGAAACCCTTGTTCCGTAAATCATTCGTGCAGCAAGATCCCGCCCCTGTTCATCCGTTCCAAGAATATGTTTTGAAGAAGGAGGCGTAACAATATAGTCCAGATCATATTCCGTCGGAGTATATGGAACAGGAGGAAAAATTTTAAAGCCGGCATATTTTTCATCCCTCAGATCTTTATCCTTCAGTTCAGGATAGTCAAAGAACAGAGGAAACATGACTTTGTCTTCAGACACATAGATGTATGGTCTGCTGTCTGCCAGAAGAGGAGCCAGAACTGCAACCATAAAAAGGAAGACAACTATGCAGAGCCCTGCCACAGCCTGTCTGTTTCTGCTGAATTTTTTCCAAAGGGAAGAAAATTTTTCTCTGTTCATTCTGCTCTTCCCTCCGGCCTGATTCTCGGATCCACCACTGCATACATAATATCTGCAAGCAGGATTCCCAAAAGAGTCAGAACAGCAGATATGGAAGCAATAGCCATAATTACCGGAATATCCCTGGAAAGCACAGCCTCAAAGCCAAGACGTCCCATCCCTGGAATGGAAAAAATGGATTCCACAATAACGCTTCCTCCGATAAGCCCGGGAAGCAGGGATGCCATCAGCGTAACCAGAGGAACCATGGAATTTCTGAAGGCATGGACAAAAATAACCTTTTTTTCCGAAAGTCCTTTGGCCCTTGCAGTGGTTATATACTGCTGATTTATGACTTCCAGCATATTGGCTCTGGAATACCTGGACAGAAATGCAAAACTTCCGTAAGTCATAGTAATTACTGGCAGAACAAGGTGCCATACCGCATCAGCCAGCCGTGAAAAAAATCCTGCATTTTCTGCCCAGTCTGATGAAATGCCTCCCAGCGGAAAAATATTAAGGTATTCACCTCCTGAAAGAAGCATAAGAAGCAGAAGCCCAACCCAGAACGACGGAAGTGAATAGAGAATAAACAGAACCAGACCGGAGCCTCTGTCAAACAGTGAATCTTTTCTTACAGCAGAAACAATTCCTACAGGTATGGAAATAATATAGACAATAATTATGGTGATGACACTCAGTGCCACCGTAACAGGCAGTGTTTCTCCGATTCTTGTAATCACCGGTCTTCCGTCCTTCCTTGATGTGCCGAAATCCAGTACAGCAAACCGTCCCAGCCATTCGGCATATCCGGTGAGAACAGGCCTGTCAAGACCGTACAGGGCCCTTTCCTGATCCATTATCTCCTGACTCAGAGCCCCTTCCTTCATTGCCCCGTCTATGCCGCCCTTCAGCTGTGTATAATCTCCTGGTGCCAGCCGGATCATGCCATAGGTTATAAATGTTATGCCGATAAGCGTAGGAATCATCAGAAGTATCCGCTTCAGTAAATATTTAATCATTGCTTTCCGAAATTCCCCATTCTTCAAAATACAGTCCTGTAAGATGAACCTTCACATCTGTAAATTTTCTGCTTACAACAACAAGTTCAGGACTGCAGAATAAAAAAGTATAAGGCTGCTCATAATGAAGAATCCGGTGAAATTTTCTGTACATCCTGTTCCGCTTTTCCTCATCGAACTCCGTCCTTGCAGCTTCAATAATACGGTCTGCTTCAGCATTTTTGAAGCTGCAGAAATTTGAGCCTTTCTCCGCCTGAGATGAATGCCACAGCTGGTAAGGATCTCCGCTGTAGCCCAGGCTCCATCCCAGTGTGACTGCATCAAAATCATGCCCCTGCACCTTCGCAACAAAAACAGCCCACTCGTATCTGCTGATGGAAAGATCTATTCCAGCCTTAAGAAAATCCTCTTTCAGCATGACTGCAAGTCTTTCCGAAAATTTTGCCCCGGAAGGAATGGTCATTGTAAAAGAAAATTTCTGACCGTCCCTGTCCCGGATTCCGTCTCCGTCCGAATCAGTCCAACCTGATTCATCCAGCAGCTTTTCAGCTGCAGCCGGATCATATGGCCAGGGCTTCACATCCTGATCACAGGCTCTGCTGAAGATATAAAAAGTTCCGCTGACAATCTGCCCCATGCCGAACTGAAACTTATCCAGAATTG
>JAZRYV010000060.1:0-19432 GCA_045600925.1 Spirochaetota bacterium | reverse complement strand
GCAAAAGGCTATATAATGAAAGAAGAAGCTCCTGAAACCCTGCTGAAAGTAATAAAACATGTCCTGGACAACAACATTTATGTAAGCAATGAAATAGCAACAAGAATCTTCAGCATGTTCTTTGACGGAAGGACCAATGACAACAATCCTGTAAATATGCTTTCAGACAGGGAACTTGAAGTTTTCCAGCTCATAGGACAGGGATTCGGAACAAGGGAAATAGCAGCAAAACTTCATATATCAATAAAAACAGTGGAAAATCACAGAGCACATATAAAAGAGAAACTGAATATCAAGAATGCCATTGAACTGGTACAGCAGGCTACGCTGTGGTTTCAGAAAATGCAGGAAACATAATCGGGAATTCCCCTATTGTAAAATAGCATAAACTCCCATAAATAAAAAACAGTAATTCCTATTGATTTTTTATGTTTTATGTATAAAATATTTTAGTGAATATTATGCAAAAATGGGCCATGCCCTTTAAATAAAACAGGCAGAAAAGATTCCTTTCTGAATGCCTGATCAGAACCATGGAGGACTTAATGACTTCAAAACCTGAAATAAAAAAACTCTTTGAACCTGAAAGTGTTGCGGTTATAGGAGCATCAGGAACACCCGGAAAAATCGGATACAGCGTTGTCCGGAATCTCAAAAACGGAGGATATAAGGGAAAAGTTTATCCTGTAAATCCGAAGGCTGATGAGATCCTCGGTCTGAAAGCATATCATAACATTGCAGATATAGAGGGAGAGGTGGATCTCACCGTTATCACAGTTCCGGCAAAAATGACTCTGGATTCAGTTAAGGAAGCTGTAGATAAAGGAACAAAATTCATTACAATCATTACCTCAGGTTTCGGTGAAGTCGGGGACTACGAAACAGAAAACAAGATTGTTGAATACGCAAGACAGGGCGGTGCACGTGTTCTCGGACCGAACATATTCGGTGTTTTCTCCGCAGAAAGCAGCTGCAACACAACCTTCTCTGCAGGAAATATTCTTTCCGGAAACGTTGCCATCATCACACAGAGCGGAGCTCTTGGAATTGCAATGATCGGAAAGACTGCAGCCAACAACATCGGACTCTCTGTAATGGCATCCCTTGGAAACAAGTCAGATATTGACGAAGCCGACTGCCTTGAATATGTCATGAACAATGACAGAACAAAAGCCATCCTCATGTACATTGAAGGCATCAAGGACGGAGTCCGCTTCATGGAAGCGCTCAAAAAAGCAACAGCAAAGAAACCTGTCATAATCCTCAAGGCCGGAAAATCCAAAAGAGGTGCAATGGCTGCAGCATCCCATACAGGATCTCTTGCAGGTTCAGATGAAATATTTGATTCAGTTATAAAGCAGTGCGGAGCTGCAAGAGCCGAAACTCTTGAAGAAGCCTTTAACTGGTGCAACTTCGCAGCAAACACTCCTGCCCCTGATAAAGACAACTTTGTTATTGTCACCAACGGGGGAGGAATCGGAGTTATGGCAACAGACGTATGTGAGCAGTTTAACCTCCCCCTTTACGACAACCAGGAAATCCTGAAGGAAAATTTCGGACCGATGACTCCGGCTTTCGGTTCAACAAAAAACCCCGTTGACATTACAGGGGGAGCAACCTCCAGAGACTACAACGCTGCCCTGGCAGCATCAGCAGAATCAAAGACAATTAACGGTACAATGGCTCTCTACTGCGAAACAGCAACCTTCGACGTGGAAAACCTTACCCCCATGGTCAGAGAAACCTACAAAAGACACATGGAAATAGGCAAACCAATAGTATATGCACTGGTGGGAGGAGAAGCAGTCAGTGAGTCCCTGAAAGCTCTTCAGAAAGACAGGATTCCTGCATTCAGTGATGTTTTCCATGCAGTTTCTGCTCTGGGCACTGCCTACAATTACCAGCAGTACATTAAGAACCGTACAGCAGAAGAAGAATGGGCTTCCATTGATACAGCTTCAATCAATGCAGTTATAGACAATGCCCTTAAGGACGGCCGTTCATTCCTTCTGGCAAACGAAGGTGCTGCAGTAATGAAAGCCGCAGGCATAACAATTCCGGGAAGTGAAATTACAACAAGTCCTGATCAGGCTGCAGCTGCTGCAGAAAAGATGGGATTCCCTGTTGTAATGAAGGTGGTTTCAAGAGACATTCTTCATAAGAGTGATGCAGGCGGAGTTATTTTAGGGCTTCAGTCAAAAAATGATGTAAAGGAAGCCTATAATACCATTATAAAAAGCTGTCTCGGACACAATCCAAAAGCAGTAATTGACGGAATAGAAGTCAGCGAAATGGTTGCTCCTGGTTCAGAGTTCATTGTTGGAGGAAGAAAAGATGCAGCATTCGGACCTGTTGTAATGTTCGGTCTGGGCGGAATCTATGTTGAAGTCATGAAAGATGTTGTTTTCAGGGCACTTCCTCTGAACAGAACAGAGATCAGAAATATGGTCCTCAGCATCAAGGCTGCAGCCCTTCTGAAAGGAGTCAGAGGACAGGCTCCTAAAGATATTGACAGAATTGTTGATGCAGTTCTGAAAATCGGAACCATCCTTAAAGAATGTCCAAGAATCACAGACATCGAGGTTAACCCGATTGTTGTCTATGAAGAAGGAAAAGGACTTAAGGCTGTTGATTCACGAATCATGATCAGCAAATAATAATTAAATTAAAAGAAAGCCGCCGCATGGCGGCTTTCTTTTAATTCTGCATTCAATATGAAAACAGTCAAATCCAGAAACCGGACAAAAATACTCATTATAGAAAACAATCCTGTCTTAAGCCGCGGACTGGGCAGAATGCTTGCCCATGAGCAGAAATTCGCCATCTGCGGATATGCGGATACAGCAAAGAAAGCTATTTCATCAATAGAACACCAGGTTCCGGACCTGATTATAACAGACATTTATATTCAGGGCTGCAGCGGTGTCTATCTTATAAAAGAAATAAAAAAAATACATCCGGAAATTCCGGTACTTGTTCTTTCCATGCATGAAAAATCCCTCTATGCAAAGCTTGCAATTACAGCCGGTGCTGCAGGATACATCACAGCTCAGGAAAACCCTGAAACTATAATTGATGCAATCCATAAAATCCTCGGAGGGGAAACCTATACCAGCCTTAATCTTACGGAAAGCCTGAACAACAGACCTCTGGGACCTGTAAACTGATTTTCTGTACTTGTCAGATTTTTACTAAACATTTATTAAGTAAATTACGATATTCAAATCATAAAAGATAACTTATGAAGGAGAATAATATGTACACAGAAAGAACAGCATCTGCAGGAACAGTTTTTGCTCCGTTTCAGGTAAAAAGAAAAGTCATAAATTACAGAAGACAGCCTGATATTATTGATATCTCTGCTGAAGCCATGAACAGATATACAGAATACAGAAAAGCACAGGAGATGATCAGGGAACAGCAGATACGCGACAAGGCTCTGGAAAAGCTTGTTTATGTCATGACAGAAGGAATTGAAGACAGGCTGGAACCTGCTGCCGCATCTGATCCGGAAAAGAAATTCAGCAGAGGGACAGAAAAACTCTGCAGGATTCTTTTTGGATAGAAAATATTATTCTGCAGCTGCTTTTACAAGAGAATTATAGAGATCCGGTACACTTTTCTTTACAAGGGATCTTTTAATCCATTCAGGCATAAAAGGATGACTCAGACAGTTCTCGTATACCACATGAGTCTCTGTCGGAGAAACAGAAGACAGCTTCCAGCTTCCTCTGTTTTTGGTAAAGCCTCCTTTGATCTGATCCCATACAAGAATTCCGTCTTTTTTTACAGCAGTAAGCTTTGACTGATATGTTATGGAAAAAGGACCGGAGGCCACAGTTGTTTCCACACAGGAGATTACGGTTCCGCCGGAAGTCTCCGATGACAGTACCGTGGTTTTTTTTATGTTTGGCATAATTTTATCAGAGTTGGCATAGTCGTTTATGGCATTCCACAGCCTGTCAAAGCTTCCGGGTATTGTAAATTCTGCCCGGAGAGTATCATCGTCAAGCTGAACATATTTTATGTCAGGATCAGAATCTGCAGAACAGACTGAAGGAAGAAAAAGGATTACGGACATCACAGCAGTCATCATCAGACATTCAGCAAAAAATTTCATAAAAATCCTCCTGTTTCACATTATGTGAAAAAATCAGGCTGCATATAAAGAGTCAATTACTTTTATCTGTTAAATTACTAAAATATCATTGACATTCATTACAGAAAAGAAGATTTAAAGACTTCATATTACTTCGCCCAAAAGAGAGAAGATCATGACAGACAATTTGCAGAATTTAAATGAAAACAAACCTTTGATTTCTGATAAATATCCTGAAGACATATACTACAATTCCTGCAAGGAAGAAAGGGACATCATCCTGGAATACAATCAGGTTGACATGACTGGTACAGGAATCGTTAATATCCTTGGAACAGGCATAGACAGTCTGACCAGAGAACAGGCTGTAGTGCGTGTTATGAACATGATCAGGGATGGCGGTGTACACCATATTATTTCCATGAATCCCTATAAAATCATGAAAACCCGTTCCGCCACAGATCTTGGAGTAATCGTTAACCGCAGCGACATGCATCTCCCGGAAGGAGGAGGTCTGATGTGGGCTGCTGAAAAACTGAAGAAACCACTGAAGGAAAGAATCCCTCTGCTCAGCTTTATGATGGATCTGATCAGAGTTGCAGAAATCAAAGAATATACAATATTCATGGTGGGAAGCAGACCAGAAATTACCCAGCTGGCCTATGCCAATATCCGCAAATCCTTTCCGAAAATCAGAATAGTAGGACATCACAGCGGCTTTTTCAGTGAGGCCAGAGAAAAAGACATTGTGGCAGCCATGAGAAAATCAGAGGCAGATATTGTTTTTGTCGGTCTTGGCTATCCTGATGAAGACCGATGGATACAGAAAATTAAGGGCGAATTTAAAAATACTGTCTTTATAAGCGTAGGCGGAAATATAGACATTATCTCCGGAACAGTCAAAAAATCTCCTGACTGGTTTACAGACAGAGGTCTTACATGGTTTTACAGAATTCTCATGAGACCATGGAGACCGGACAAGCTGATGAGAACTTTTCTGTTTTTCATAAAAGTCTGGTTCAAGGGGCTCAGGACTAAAAAATAATTTAAAAGTTGCAGGAGACCATAAACAGGATTTTCTTATGATCTATTTTGATAATGCAGCAACATCATTTCCGAAACCTGATTCTGTAATACAGGCTGTTTCTCATTATATGACTTGCACAGGAGGGAACCCTGGAAGATCAGGACACAGGCTGTCCATTGAAGCAGGAGAAATAATCTTTTCCTCACGCAGGCTTCTGGCAGAAATGTTCGGCATAAAAAATCCCATGAATGTCATCATGACGTTTAACACCACTGATGCACTTAATACAGGCATACAGGGGGTACTGAAACAGGGTGATCATGTTGTCACAACTTCCATGGAACACAACAGTACTGCCAGACCTCTTATGGAAATGGAAAAAGCAGGTTTTATTGAACTGACAGTCGTTCAGGCCGATAAAAACGGCTTTACCTCACCTGATGACATCAAAGCAGCAGTCAGGAAAAACACATCAATGGTTGTCATGAATCACGGTTCTAATGTCTTCGGAACTGTTCAGCCTCTGGAGGAGACCGGGAAAATGTGCCTTGAACATGAACTCGTTTTTATGGTGGACGGAGCCCAGACTGCAGGAACAGTTCCAGTTGACATGAAAAAAAACTGTATAAGCCTTCTCGCCTGCCCCGGACACAAGGGACTTATGGGCCCCGCAGGCACAGGTGCCCTTTTAATAAATGACAGTTTCGATTTCAAAAGAATAAAGCCTTTAAGATACGGAGGCACAGGCAGCCTTTCTGACAAAGCTGAACAGCCCGCTTTCCTGCCTGACAGGCTGGAAAGCGGGACACTGAATACGCCGGGAATTGCAGGCCTTGCCGCCGGTCTGAAATTCATCCATGAATTTCCAGGAGGCATACAGGGAATTCATGCCCATAAAAAAGCCCTGACGGAGTTTTTTCTGGAACAGGCACAGGAGATCCCTGGTTTCAGAACCTTTGTACCAGCGGCCCTGATTGAAACAGGGACAGTATCCTTTTCAGTAGAAGGCAGAACATCCGCCTGGATTTCTGATAAACTGTCTTCTGAATATGATATTATGAGCAGGGCCGGTCTCCACTGTGCCCCACTTGCCCACAAAACCATGGGTACTTTTCCGGATGGAACCGTACGTTTCAGTTTCGGCTGTTTTAATACCCGGGATGAAGTTCTGGAAGCGGTATTCTGCTTAAAAAAAGCAGTTTTATCTTAAAAAAATTCAGGTAAATAAGGAGATTTATATGAAAAATTTTTTTGCCTCAGACAAAGGAATTATTCTTACAGGCATTATTATAGGAATAACTGCCCCTCTGCTTCAGTATCTGGGGAATCCCGGCAATATGGGGATCTGTGTTGCATGTTTTGAAAGAGATATTGCAGGAGCTCTTGGGCTTCACAGGGCCGGTGTGGTTCAGTATATCAGACCTGAGATTATTGGTCTCGTTTTCGGATCCTTCATTGTTTCTCTCATCTGCAGAGAGCATAAACCCAGAGGGGGCTCTTCTTCCATAATCAGATTTTTCCTGGGGCTGTTTGCCATGATCGGAGCTCTTGTTTTTCTCGGCTGCCCATGGCGGACTTTCCTCCGGATTGCAGGAGGAGACTGGAATGCCCTGTTCGGCCTCTGCGGACTTGTTCTGGGAACAGGAGCCGGAGTTTTCTTTTTAAGACAGGGTTTTTCCCTTGGAAGATCCTGGCCGGCAAAAAAGAACAGCGGATGGATCATGCCGGCCTTCATGGGAATTCTTCTGCTGTTCCTGCTTTTTAAAGTATCTTTTGCAGAAGGAGGCCCGATATTTTTCAGCAGCAAGGGCCCCGGTTCCATGCATGCACCGGTACTCATCAGCCTGGCTGCAGGTCTTGTCATCGGAGCATTAGCCCAGAGAAGCAGATTCTGCACAATAGGAGCAGTCAGAGACATGATTCTTGCAAAGGATTTTCATCTGGCATTCGGAATCATTGCTTTTGCAGTTTCAGCTTTTCTGATGAATACTTTTCTGGGCCAGTTCCACCCTGGTTTTACCGGCCAGCCCATTGCCCACAGTGACGGACTGTGGAACTTCCTTTCCATGACTATGGCAGGTCTGGCTTTCACACTCGCAGGAGGATGTCCTGGAAGACAGCTTATCCTTTCCGGCGAAGGCGACTCTGACGCTGCAGTTTTTGTAATGGGGATGATAACCGGAGCTGCAGTTTCTCATAACTTTGCACTTGCAAGCTCAGCTTCAGGAACATCTCACTACGGACCAGCTGCTGTTGCAGCAGGTCTTATGTTCTGTATTGTCATTGGTTTTATGATGAAAGGAAAAAAATAAGAGGGAAAAAATGGAAAATAAATTTATTGATGCAAGAGGTCTCTCATGCCCGCAGCCTGTTGTCTGTACCATGAAAGCACTGCAGAGCGGAGAAAAAGATTTCACAGTTCTTGTTGATTCTGAAGTTGCAAAGGAAAATGTAACACGTTTTCTGAATAAAAACGGAATGAATGTGGAAATTTCTGAAAACAACGGCGAATATTCCATAAAAGCTTCAGGTAAATAAATGGAAGAATTTTACGTAATTCTGTTTTATTCAAATAATTATGTAATGTGGGCTGCAGAACTTTTCAAAAAGAAAAATCTGCAGCACAGGATAACATCTATCCCCAGGGAATTAAGTTCAGACTGCGGATACTGTATACAGATAAAAACTGAGTATGCAGAAAAAGCAGAACAGATTCTCAGAGAAGAGGATGTTGAATATGACAGAATCTGCTCAATAAAATAATAAGATAAAAAATGTCAGACATATGATTCCTTTTTAATAACAGAAGATGAAAAAAATAATCCGCAGTGAAAATGCTTTTTACAGCATAAGCTGGTCTCCATTTGAAAAATACGACAGACATATTCTTACCAGAATAATGCCGGAACTCCCTGGCATAACTGGACTGTTTTACCAGGAGAAAGGTAAATATGTACCTGTTCTTTTTCTGGAATGCTGGCGGGACGGAATAAGGGGCGGTATAAAAAATTTTATGGACCCTGTGTTTCAGAAATTCAGGGGGCTGAGGGAATCAGTTGATATAGAGAAAGTATGGATTTCATTTACAGTAATCACATCCTCCGCCTCTGATCTGGCAGATATCCTTTACTGCCTCATAAACACATACCGTCCTGAACTGAATTCCCTTCTGTTCACTCATTCAGGGCGATACAAAAACGTTTATCTTTCAGAAGATCAGAAGGAGTATACAGTCAGATAAGCTTCCTCTTTTTTCTTTCCTCTTCCCTGTATTCAGGAACAGGTCTGGAATCACTGCTGAGATAAATATCCTCCATGGAAAACATGTCATAGCTTCTTCCGCTGAGAAAAAAGAATTCCAGAACATACTTCAGTCTTGCAGCAGCATCAAGAGGAGATGAAAGTTTAGGATCAGAAATCCCTGAGAATTCCTGAATCCGTCTGACATTAGCAGTCCTCTGCTCAACATCTGTAACGCCTATATCCTTTTTAAAAAGAATATAGGTTTCATAAAAGGAACGTATAATATTTTTTGAAAAAATGAGATTTGCTATAAACAGATCACTGTCTGGTTCATAAATATTTCTTGCAATAAATTTAAGAAGTTTAGGAACAATATCAGGATACAAATGCTCATTTATCATGGAAACAACATTTTTTTCCATAATTTCATCATTCATCCGTTTTACAGGATATGCATCATTAAAATTATCCCAGTAGCCTGTTCTTATTTTAAAATATACAAAATCTATAAACCTGTCAACAGCATCAATGCCTTTTTCCCCGTCTGCAGCAGAAGAAAAATTACGGATGACATCAGCTGATTTTGAAAGATCATCATCTGTAAGGAGACTTTCAAAATCTATAAAATTTCCTGAAAAACTTTCAAAACTTCCTCGAATTCTCTTTTCACCGTTCATCAGAATTCAGCCTCAAATTTGATTTTAAGAGATTCAGTAAAATTTTTTCTCCCGTTATATTCTTCAGCACTCCGCTTTGCTCCGTTGAGAGAATATGTATAAAAAGAAAGTTCCATCATTCCGAAAAAAGCCCACTGAAAAATATTTCCACGTATAAAGCCATCGACTGCAATACCAATAAGACACAGGTTTGTAAGAAAAGTGACAGAACCGAGGAAATAATTCCCTGTATAGAAATATCCAAATCCAGGAAGGAAAACAGAACCAGCCACAGCTGCAGTCACATTCTTTTTCGGTCTGTTCATCTCATTGACAAGTTCTGTTTCCAGCATATCAATATCCTTCAGGTACTTTCCTGCAGGAAAAAGTTTTCTGTATTCTGAGATGCAGTCGGCAAAGAGTCCTTCTTTGCCGGAAAATGCGTATGCCCAGCATTTGTCCCTTATGGCATCCTCATAAAATACACCGGATCCATTTTCCAGATACATATCATATCTTCTTACGGCAAAGATGCTGTTTCCTGACAGGAGTCTCATTCTCCCTGACAGGAACAGGGCCTCATCAGCTGCAGAACCGCTGCCGCCGGATACACACCTGTCAACAGCATCAATGGCTCCGGCTCTGTCTCCGCTTTTAAACAGGGCCCTGCTCTGGAGAAGCAGAGCCTGATAAAACAGATTCCCTTCAGGATAGAGATGCATGCACCTCATTGTCTCCGTTACACAGAAATAATAGTCTCTGTCGGCATAATGCATTTCCGCAGCATGCATGAGACTTTTTTCATCTGCATAAACAGATATACGGCAGGGAAGCATGACACAGCATACAAGAACTGCAGAAAAAAACAAAATTTTATTTTTTAATAAATCCATCCACAGCCTCAGCCGGATCCTTTTCCGGCATGACAGAATCCAGTTCCTGCCTGAATTTTTCACGGACTCTTCTGTTATAGAAATCCGCACTGTTCCCTGCACTGTAAATATTCCCGCAGTAAATCAGTCCGGCTGCAAAGAAAGCACCGAAGGAAAAGCTGTGCTCCCCTCTGTTCCACAGCAGCATTCCGGAGACTGCAGCGGCGCAGACTCCGGCCAGACTTATGAATGCGTCAGAAAATCTTCCGCACCAAAGCTGTCCTGACCCCGGCACAACAGCAGACATGATCATAGCAGTACTGGGAGATTTAACAGGAACTTCAAGTCTATGCCGGATGCACACTTCCAGAGCCGCAGCTCTTTCATCACCGGAAAAAGACCTGTAAAGCCCAAGTTCTTTCATTGCCCCCTGGACATCATCCATGAAGAGCAGCGGCCTGAGTCTGGCAGTCAGAATATCATACTGTTCAGCAGCCATGCGTCCATCATAGGAAACAGATAACGCAGCCTCATAGCTTTTATCATAATCTCCTCTGTGAAAAAAAGCAGAGGAGGCAAGAATCATACCATAAGGATAAAAATCGGAGTGTACCCCTGCATCAGCCGCCCTTTCATAAAGCCCTTCTCTGAAATAACAGCACCCGCACAGATACCTCCAGTGCTCAGGATAAAGCTTATAATAGTAATTTCCTTTTTTCAGTTCATCAGCACACTGAAAAAATTTACCGGAAGAATACAGATCTCTGATTCCGTCCGCCATTGATTCAGAAAAACTCTCAGATTCAGCTGCCATGACACAGGCTGATGAAAACAGCAGCAGTCCGTAAACAAGAACCCTGAATTTATTCATCGCACAGGGACTCAGGAACAGGATCTTTTCCAGGGGGATTATGATAATTGCATCTTATAAGCCTGTCAGCTGCCATAAAAGCTCCCATCAGAGCTCCGTGTTTTTCAACGGCCTCCCTTCCATAGGCACTGCATACCGGATAAAATCTGCATTTTGGTCCGTCCTGAGGCGAAATAATTTTCTGATAAAACCGGATCAGAATCCAGGTCCCGCCTTTAACCCCGTTGTAAACAGGTCTTTCCTTCTCAGGAATCTGTTTCTTTTCTTTAAGATAAGCTGTTTCAGAAGAATTCCATGGCAGGGAATCAGCAGCAGACATGGAACTTCCTGCTGAAAAAAACATCACGGCAAATGCAGTTATCATAAGATAAAAGGAAAACTTTCTGAACATAAATCAGTCTTCGCTTTCAAAAATATCATCAGTGCTGCCGTAAAGTCTTTTTGCAATATTGATTCCTTCCGGAATCCATCCTCTGTCACAGCAGAAAGCACAGAAAAGAATAAGAGTATCCTCAACCCCTTCAATATTTTCACTGCTTATGTAAATACACCTTTCAGGCATAGACCTTATGACTTCAACAGCACGTCTTCCGTTCCAGTTTTCAGGCCTCAGCAGGAAATCTTCATACATAAATCTGGAAAAATCGCTGATAATCATCTCAGGCTGATTCTGTTCCATATCTTCCAGATTTTCAAATGCTTCGGTTTCTTTGAATTCACTGAACCATCCGTTTATAAGTGAAGAAATATCCATCAGCGTCTCATCCGAAAAATATTCATCTGTATTTTCTCTGAGTTCGGTTTCTTCATCAAGAACAAGACAGTCAATGGCTGACTTGACATCCACAGTCATCGGATAGATCATTTCTTCCCTTATTTCACCTTCCGGATCCTGAGCCCTGTCCAGAATATTTTTTATTAGGAACTCCATAAGATCGGGCTGACTGTTTCCTTTACAGAAATCACTGAAATCTATTTCCTCTTCGCAGCAGTCACAACCGCATTCATGATCATGATCTTCACAGCATTCTTCGCTGCAGCCGTCTTCTTCATCACAGCACACATCTTCGTATTCAAGATCCACATAGTTTCTTGCATACTGTTCATCAATAAAATCAGCACTTACGTGAACATTTCTGTTCAGCAGAGTCCGGATAATATACCAGCCCGTCTTTGCTGCATACAAAACTGCATCAAGTTCATCATCATTGTACTCATCTTCACTGCAGAGAAATTCATAAATCTCATTCTGCTCTTCTTCCATCTGATCAAGGGCACCAAAGAACAGTTCCCTGCTGTCCTCACTGGAATTTATTTCTTCAAAAAGAGAATCAATCTCTTCTTCTGTAATCTGTCTTAATTTAGATTCCATTTTTCCTCCCGTATTTTTTCCATTTCTTTCGATAATCAGTTAAACTTCAACTAAAAAAGGAAGAAAAAATCCATGAACACTTGACAAAAAACCGGAAACAACATAAAAAATTTTCATGAAAAATTTATTAAAAATCTTATCAGTTCTTCTTTTTTTTATGCTGATGATCAGCAGCTGCAGTTCAGGGAAGCAGTCTTTCAGGTCACTGAACATTAAAGTGCCGGACCATTCCTGGATCACAGAATCCATGATAGATGAAAAAATCCGCCCCTGCATAAATCTTTCACCGTCAGCAGCAGCTGAACTGCACCTTACTGTATACGAATTATCAAAAGGCATAGACAGAATCATATGCGATTCCGAAGGGAAAATTACAGAAAAGCAGGAGGAAGGGTACATAAAAATGCTCTGGGCCGAAAAAAAGAACGGGGAAATCATAAAATCAGATTTTCTTGAAGTACACGGAAAAGATGAATATGAACTTCTCAATAATCTGGCCATATCCTGCAGAGAGAAAAAATAAGAGAGCCGATGCAGGAAATCTGCACCGGCTGTCTTTCAGTTCTTTTTCCTTCCTGCTCCTGAAGTCATAAATTCTTCATGAGCAGTTCTTCCCTTTTCATATTCTGCTTCAATAAGTTCCTTTGCTGAAGCCTGAAGATTGTTGGAAATAGTACATCTGCCTTCAAGAATTACACCGTTCTGAATTATGAGTTCAGGTGTCTTAATATCTCCGAATACCTTTGCAGTTGGCATAAGAAGCACCCTGCTTGTGGCATTGATATTCCCGATTATAAGTCCTTCCACAATGATTGAAACGGCCGAAATACTGGTTTTAATTCTGCCGGTATGACCGATATAAATCTGTTCAGCCTGAAGGCTCTTTCCTTCAAATCGTCCGTCAATTCTCAGGGAACCGTTTATTACAAAAGAACCTGTAAAAAAGGAATTTTCTCCGATAACATTGCCCGCTGTATCTCCTGCGGGTCTGGTGATCGCCATTGCCATACTGACCTCACTTTCGTTTTGATGAAACATAATAGACGGATTTATCTTATCCTGTCAATGATTTAGGAAAACAAAAAGAATTATTCTAAAGAAAATTTTTTAATTACCGAAAAAATAATGAGACATAATAAGAAAATTATATGAAGAAAACCGGAATATTTTTTATCAGTCTTATCTTCCTCTTTATTCTGATGTCTGACAGCTCTGCAGATACCGGAATTCCTGTGCTGAAAAACCTGAACAGCTGTCCTGAACTCCGGCAGATAAAGACAGATGTTCAGCAGACACTCGCCGTAATCAAGGGAAAAAAGTCTCCGAAAAAGCTGCCTCCACTGAAAATCTACAGATACACTGTTAAGAAAGATGATACTTTCTGGAAAATAATATCAGCCACATCTATGGATATAGATACAGTGATGACAGTAAACAATCTTGCATCCCCGTCTCTAAAAAGAGGAGATATCCTTTATATTCCAAATATGAGGGGAATTCTTGTAAAAAATAACAGCTCCCTTGAAAAAAAAAGGAATATGGAATCCGCAAAAGAATACATTCCTTATATAGAAGAAATAAATAAAAATACAGAAAAAAAATACATATTCATTCCCTGCGGTTCAATATCCACTCTTGAAAGATCACTTTTTTTAGGCACAGGATTCACCAATCCACTCAGATCATCAAAGAAGAGCAGCGGATTCGGAACAAGAAATGATCCATTTAATAAAAAAAGAAAACAGTTTCACAATGGAATTGACCTTGCCTGCAGTTACGGAAGCAAAGTATATGCAGCAAGAGACGGGAAAGTCAGTTTTACAGGGCAAAAAGGAGCCTATGGCATGCTGATAATACTCTCTCATGAAAAAGGCTACAGTACATATTACGGACACCTGAGCAGATACAATGTAAAGGAAGGACAGCAGGTACGCAGAGGCGATGTCATAGGATATTCCGGCAGCAGCGGAAGATCCACAGGCCCTCACCTTCACTTTGAAGTAAGAAAAAATAAAAAGGCAGTAAATCCGGGAAATCTTGCCGTCCTGAAATACTGACTTTTATCTGAATATTAACTCATTAAACCTGACAGCAGAAACATTCCACATGTCACAGAACCAGGTCTGCATCTGAAAATCATTAAATCACCGCACAAAAAATTTTTCTGCCGTAATTTAAACAATAGTATAATATAAACTGAATTTATTTAAGAAAATAAAAACCCCCATGGCATTTGCCATGGGGGTTATAATAATATGGTCAAGCCTCACGACCGATTAGTAATGGTAGGCTGAGATCATTGCTGATCTTACACCGCCATCCTATCAACCTTGTAGTCTCCAAGGAGTCTTCAGTGGCCTCAGGGGCCAAGGGAGATCTAATCTTGAAGTTGGCTTCCCGCTTAGATGCCTTCAGCGGTTATCCATTCCAAACATAGCTACCCAGCTGTGCCGCTGGCACGACAACTGGTATACCAGAGGTTTGTCCATTCCGGTCCTCTCGTACTAGGAACAGATCTTCTCAAATCTCCAACGCCTGCAGAGGATAGGGACCGAACTGTCTCACGACGTTCTGAACCCAACTCGCGTTCCGCTTTAATCGGCGAACAGCCGAACCCTTGGGACCTTCTCCAGCCCCAGGATGCGAAGAGTCGACATCGAGGTGCCAAACAGCGCCGTCGATCTGAACTCTTGGGCGCTATAAGCCTGTTATCCCCAGCGTACCTTTTATCCGTTGAGCGATGGCCCTTCCACGCGGGACCACCGGATCACTAACCCCTACTTTCGTACCTGCTCGACTTGTTGGTCTCGCAGTCAAGCTCCCTTTTGCGTTTACGCTCTGCGCACGATTTCCGTCCGTGCTGAGGGAACCTTTGGGCGCCTCAGTTACTCTTTATGAGGCGACCGCCCCAGTCAAACTGCCCGCCAGACAGTGTCCCAACCCCTGTTTCAAGGGTGTCGGTTAGTAATCCAATAGAATAAGGGTGGTATTTCAACGTCGACTCCATACAGACTGGCGTCCATATTTCATAGTCTCCCACCTATCCTACACATATTATACCAAATTACAGTGTCAGGTTGCAGTAAAGGTGCATGGGGTCTTTCCGTCCTTCTGCAGGTAACCCGCATCTTCACGAGTATTACAATTTCACCGAGTCTATCGTTGAGACAGTGCTCAAGTCGTTACACCATTCGTGCAGGTCGGAACTTACCCGACAAGGAATTTCGCTACCTTAGGACCGTCATAGTTACGGCCGCCGTTTACCGGGGCTTCAATTCAAAGCTTCGCATTGCTGCTAACCTCTCCTCTTAACCTTCCGGCACCGGGCAGGTGTCAGACCCTATACTTTATCTTACGATTTTGCAGAGTCCTGTGTTTTTGGTAAACAGTCGCTTGAGCCATTTTGCTGTGGCCTATTCATGCTCCGCCCGCAGGGGCTTCACATTACTAAGGCGTCCCTTTTTCCGAAGTTACGGGACTAGTTTGCCGAGTTCCTTAACGATAGTTATCTCGAGCGCCTTGGGATTCTCTCCCCATCTACCTGTGTCGGTTTGTGGTACGGTCGTTTCGCTTCGCGTTTAGAGGTTTTTCTTGGCAGCCTGGAATCAGTTTCAGTCACCGTCCAAGGACGGCACCCTCTACAACCTCAGCCTTATGGTATCCGGATTTGCCTAAATACCAGCCTACGTATAAGAATAGAGATACCAATACCCCACGTACTTATCCTTCTGCGTTACCCCATCACGTTAACCTCCGCAAAACGGTGCAGGAATATGAACCTGCTTCCCATCGACTACGCTTCTCAGCCTCGCCTTAGGGGCCGACTAACTCTGAGTTGATTAACATTGCCCAGAAAACCTTAGATTTTCGGCGAAGGAGTTTTTTACTCCTTTTTTCGTTACTTATGCCGGCATTCTCACTTCCATACTGTCCAACAATCCTCACGAATTATCTTCAGCCCGTATGGAACGCTCCTCTACCACTCCTTGCGAAGTCCAAAGCTTCGGTGTTATGCTTAGTCCCAATCATTTTCGGCGCAGAGTCACTCGACCAGTGAGCTATTACGCACTCTTTAAAGGATTGCTGCTTCTGAGCCAACCTCCTGGCTGTTTCTGCAACTCCACCTCCTTTACCACTTAGCATATTCTTAGGGACCTTAGCTGTTGGTCTGGGCTCTTTCCCTTTCGACCACGGAGCTTATCCCCCGCAGTCTCACTCCCGAGCTCTAAAATTACGGCATTCGAAGTTTATATGGGGTTGGTAAGTTTGTTGACTCCCTAGCCCAGTCAGTGCTCTACCTCCGTAATTAAACGCTCGAGGCTAACCCTAAAGTTATTTCGAGGAGAACCAGCTATTTCCGAGTTTGTTTGGCCTTTCACCCCTATCCATACCTCATCCAAGCTGTTTTCAGCCAACACTGGTTCGGTCCTCCACAGGGTCTTACCCCTGCTTCAACCTGGACATGGATAGATCACTCGGCTTCAGGTCTATTCTATGCAACTATTTGCCCTGTTAAGACTCGCTTTCGCTTCGGCTGCGCAACTACTGTTGCTTAACCTTGCTGCATAAAATAACTCGCCGGCTCATTCTACAAAAGGCACGCTATCACCCTTTCGGGCTCTAACACCTTGTAAGCATACGGTTTCAGGTTCTATTTCACTCCCCTCCCGGGGTTCTTTTCACCTTTCCCTCACGGTACTTGTCCACTATCGGTCACTGGGTAGTATTTAGCCTTACGGAGTGGTCTCCGCTAATTCAAACAGGATTTCTCGTGTCCCGCCCTACTCAGGTGCACAGATCAGAGAGATTTCAATATTTCACGTACGGGGCTGTCACCCTCTTTGGCCCTCTTTCCAGCGGGTTCTGCTATATTGAAATTTTGTAACTCTCCGAAATCTTCAGGACGATTTCCATCTGTGTCCTTTTACCCCGGTAATACAGCGCTCCTGAGCTGTAACGTATTATCCGGTTTAGGCTCTTCCCCGTTCGCTCGCCACTACTTAGGGAATCACTTTTGTTTTCTTTTCCTCCGGGTACTTAGATGTTTCACTTCCCCGGGTCTCGCCTTTATTACCTATGTATTCAGTAATAAATTCTGCAGCTTTACTGCAGACGGTTGTCCGATTCGGTTATCTGCGGGTCACAGGATGCTTGCTCCTCTCCGCAGCTTATCGCAGCTAGCCACGACCTTCATCGCCTCCCAGTGCCAAGGCATCCACCGTATGCCCTTATTCGCTTGACCATATTATTATCTGTACTTCTTTATAATACAGCTCGCGGCACTCGTTTTTACTTTCGTTCTCAGTGAAATTGTTAAACCTTCGGTTACCTTTTTCTTTACCTCTTGGCTTAACCGTTTTTAAAGATCCTGTCTTCCGCTTTCGCTTCAGACATTTGGAGGTGAACAGGTTCGAACTGTCGACCTACTGCGTGCAAGGCAGTCGCTCTTCCAGCTGAGCTACACCCCCAGTCAGTGCTTCATCTCTTTTTGGGCCTGAGTGGAGTCGAACCACCGACCTTACGATTATCAGTCGTACGCTCTAACCAACTGAGCTACAAGCCCGGTTCTTCTCTTTACCCAGAACTATTTCCATAGTTCTTTCAAAACTGAGTAGTATTTCTTATACGCAAGTTTCTTCTTTCCTTTAAAAGGAGGTGATCCAGCCGCACCTTCCGATACGGCTACCTTGTTACGACTTCACCCTCTTTACCGACTTCACCTTAGGAACCTTCCTCCCCTTGGGGGGTTAGATCAGCTACTTCGGGCGCTGCCAACTCAGATGGTGTGACGGGCGGTGTGTACAAGGCCCGGGAACGTATTCACCGTGGCGTGCTGATCCACGATTACTAGCGATTCCAACTTCATGGAGTCGGGTTGCAGACTCCAATCCGAACTGAGACCGGTTTTTTGAGATTTGCTCCACCTCGCGATATCGCTTCTCTTTGTACCGGCCATTGTAGCACGTGTGTAGCCCTGGACATAAGGGCCGTGATGATTTGACGTCATCCCCACCTTCCTCCGGTTTATCACCGGCAGTTTCCTCAGAGTGCTCAGCTTTACCTGATGGCAACAGAGGACGAGGGTTGCGCTCGTTGCGGGACTTAACCCAACATCTCACGACACGAGCTGACGACAACCATGCAGCACCTCTATACATGCAGACCGAAGTCCGAAACTGTATCTCTACAGCGGTCATGTACAGTTCAAGCCCAGGTAAGGTTTTTCGCGTATCATCGAATTAAACCACATGCTCCACCGCTTGTGCGGGCCCCCGTCAATTTCTTTGAGTTTCAGCCTTGCGGCCGTACTCCCCAGGCGGTATACTTAATGCGTTAGCTTCGGCACCCGCAGCAAGCCGCGAACACCTAGTATACAAAGTTTACAGCGTGGACTACCAGGGTATCTAATCCTGTTTGCTCCCCACGCTTTCGCGCTTCAGCGTCAGTCTCAGGCCAGAGAGCCGCCTTCGCCACTGGTGTTCTTCCTGATATGTACGCATTTCACCGCTACACCAGGAATTCCGCTCTCCTCTCCCAGACTCAAGAGAACCAGTTTTAGATGCAGTTCATGGGTTGAGCCCATGGATTTCACATCTAACTTAATCCCCCGCCTATACGCCCTTTACGCCCAATAATTCCGAACAACGCTCGCCCCATACGTATTACCGCGGCTGCTGGCACGTAGTTAGCCGGGGCTTTATGCAGATACCGTCATCACAGCAGGTATTATCTGCTGCTTATTCTTCTCTGCTTATTGAACTTTACAACCCGAAGGCCTTCATCATTCACGCGGCGTCGCTGCGTCAGGGTTTCCCCCATTGCGCAAAATTCTTAACTGCTGCCTCCCGTAGGAGTCTGGGCCGTGTCTCAGTCCCAATGTGGCCGTCCACCCTCTCAGGCCGGCTACCCATCGTCGCCTTGGTAGGCCTTTACCCTGCCAACTAGCTAATGGGCCGCGGACTCATCTTCAGGCAACAGGTCTTTCGATCCCCGTCCTTTCATGCAAAAACCCATCGGCTCCTGCATCGTATTCGGTATTAGCAGCCGTTTCCAGCTGTTGTCCCCATCCTGAAGGCAGATTATCCACGTGTTACTCACCCGTTCGCCACTCTCACCTCTAAGCAAGCTCAAAGGATCCCGTTCGACTTGCATGTTTAAAACGCGCCGCCAGCGTTCGTTCTGAGCCAGAATCAAACTCTCCATAATAATTATTTTCTCAAATCATTATGATTTGTTCAATTCTTTTCTTTTTTAATTCTTAAATTGACTTCTTAAGAACCAACACTTGTCGT
>JAZRYV010000059.1:0-5075 GCA_045600925.1 Spirochaetota bacterium | reverse complement strand
GAAAAATATCCCTTTTCCAGTCTTATATCTGCAGTCTGATAATCCCTTGTAAGGATGATTTCACTGATTTCCCCGTATGCTCTGTTGCCTGCTCTGTCTTCCGAGGATATGCTGTAATGATAGAGTCCTTCAGGAACATCTTTGTTTTCATCATCCTTTCCGTCCCATATTACTGTGGACGGAATGTTTTCTCCTGTCCAGGAAAAAGTCTTAACAGTTTTTCCTGAATCGTCTCTTATGTATGCCTTCCATTCATCTTCCGGTGCGGAAATGATGTTCTGGCTTATTATATATTCATCCAGGCTCCCGTCTTCGTTGGGGGAAAACTGCTCTGTCTCTGCATTGAGAAGAACTGAAGGCGGAGTGTTGTCAACGGCAATTTTTCCTGTCACAGGTTCTGCTCTGTTGCCCTGGTCATCTTCTGCTGTAAAACTGTATGTATATATTCCGTCCCAGACCTGAATTCCTGCGGAATCGGTTCCGTCCCAGAGAATTTCTTCGGGTACATCAAGAACTGTCTGTTTTTGAAAGATGCTTTTTATAAAATCAGTGAAAGACATCTGTCTGCTGATATCCCTTTCGGACATGCGGTATTCCCTGATAAGCGTTCCTTCCGGAGACAGAATTCTGAACTGCCAGCTTTTTATGCGGTTTTTATCATCCACATCTATTTTAAAGACTGCAGAGTCATTTTTACCGTCATGATTTGGTGAAATAAACTGATCAGATGTCTTTACGGAAACAGAAGGAGCTTTTTTGTCCAGTTCCCCGAATTCAGCAGAAGCCCCGAGATATTGAATGATTCCGGTTTTTCCGCTGTATGTCAGAGCATAGTCTATATTTCCGCAGACAGTATCTTTTGTAAACTTCCATCCTGCCCCAAAGGAAAGAGAAGAGCAGTCATATCCGTTAAACAGAATTCCTCCTGCCCTCACGGTAAAATTCCTGAACAGACAGCTTTCCAGTCCCAGTTTAACAGGAAAGGCCCGGATGAAATTCAGGGCAGATATTTCACCATAAAAACCAAGATCGTATTTTTTTGCCTGAAAAAAAGCAAAACTTCCGCCGGCAGTAAGACTGTTCATGTTTGCATGGGAGTTTCCAAAGGGGAAACCTGCTGTAAGGGACAGCCCTGCGGAAGGTCTGAACAGACCGGCTTTCCCTCCGTAAAATGAATGTGCTTTTGTGCTGTCGAATCTGTAGGCGGCTCCGGTTTTTATTCCGGCGAATCCCAGTGCCTTTCCGTCTGAGCCTGCAAGGATTTCCGGGCCAAGTCCCCAGGCCAGTCTGCTGTCCTGTTTCCTTGCCATGCCCAGAAAAAGATCAGCTGCATTTTTAAGACCTGATGCCCTGTCCGGAATTCTCAGAATTCTCAGGGCACCTCCCAGATTCCCCCAGGAAGTAGGCATGGCAAAAGCCAGATACGGATTTATTATTTTTCCTCCCAGATCTCCGTACTGCAGGCTGAATACAGATCTCTGATAATATGCTGATGCTGCAGGGTTCAGATAAAGAAGGTCGGCTCCGGAGGCGGAAACTCCTGTTCCTGCCCGGCCTGCTGCAGAGGCACTGCTGCCGTAAAGCATGAATTCTCTGCCCCTGTATTCAGAGGCTGTCAGGGTCTGGGAAAAAGAAAGTAAAACAAAAAGGAAAGCAGCAGAAATTTTTTTCATAATATAGTCACTTCAGTGTGATTAATTATCCTTTGCAAGCATTTTTACATTGAATATGCCGGAGGAAAAGTAAAACACTTGTTTATATTTTGATGTTCTGCTTTCCCGCTGCGTCTCTTTGTCTTTAATAAGTGAACAGTCTTTCCAGACGGGGCTTCATTTCCTCACATGTAAACTGCGGAAGCGGAACAAGCTTGTGGGCATTTATTTTGTGCATCCTTTCTATTTTCCTGAAAGATTTCTCACTGGGTATTATGCCTTCCACAATGAAGCTGTCCAGTTCTTCGTATGTAAATCCGAGACGGTCTTCATCTGTTCTGCCGCAGAGTCCGTCTGAAGGGGCCTTGCTGATCAGTTTTTCAGGGAGACCGCAGAGCCGTCCGGCTTCCTTTACTTCCCGGACTGTTAAATTTACAATGGGGGCAAAGTCACCGGCACTGTCTCCGAATTTTGTGGAGTATCCTGTATATCTTTCGGACAGATTGCTGCAGCAGGCCACTCTTCCTCCTGCTGTCTGGGCGGCTGCGTAGAGAACTGTCATTCTTATTCTCGGAGGAATGTTCAGCATGGAATCATCGGATAAAGCTCCTGTTTTCTGAATTGCTTCTTTCAGTATGTCAACAGTATCCCCGATATTGACAATTCTGTGGGGTATTCCCAGAAAATTTACAAGTTCAAAGGCAAACTCTATATCATCCTGTTTATGCTGAGGCATAAGGATTCCAAGAACTCTTTCTTTTCCCAGAGCTTCTGTACAGAGTGCTGCCACGACTGAACTGTCTTTGCCGCCGGAAATTCCGATAACAGCTGAGCTGTCCGGTCCGTTTTTTTCAAAATATTCTTTTATCCATTTTACACAGCTGTTTTTGACTTTTAACATATCCATAATCAGATTCCTCTGTTTTTTCTGATGCTGGTTTTTACGGCCTTTCTTTGTTTTTACGGAAATTTTTTTTTGTCAAATCTTTCTGTTTTCCCCGGTGATTTTTTTATTTACATCAGCCCTGTTATATGCAGTTTATCTGTCTGATTTCGCACAGGATGACATATGGACCGGATACAGAAAACACTGGAAATTTTGCATGCAGACTCAGCAGATGTCCCTTCAGGGGCTGCCTGTGTCCTTGAAGAAATGAAGGTCCCATGGCAGTTCATAGATGTTTTAAACTGGCCTGCTTTTCCTTTCAGACCGGATGTTTTTTTCCGGGCAGCATATACTGACAGATCTGTTCTTCTCCAGTACAGAGTTCTGGAGCCGGTAATCAGGGCCTGCTGCAGGGAAAACAACGGTCCTGTATGGAAGGATTCCTGTGTTGAATTCTTTTTTATGCCGGAAGAGGAGAGCATCTACTATAACTTTGAATTCAGCTGTACAGGGAAAATCCTTCTTGCAGCAGGCCAGGACAGGTTTAACCGGGTGTATGCCTCTGAACAGATAATTTCCGGCATTCAGCTTTATTCATCAGCCGGTTCTTCTCCTTTTGAAGAAAAACCTTCTTCCGGTGAATGGATTCTTACAGCCGTTATTCCGTTTGCGTCTTTTTTTAAAAGCAGAATTACAGATCTGTCTGGAAAAACAGGAAGGGCTAATTTTTATAAATGCGGGGATTACAGCAGCGGATCCCATTATCTTTCCTGGAATCCTGTTCTTTCGGAAAAGCCGGATTTTCACAGGCCGGAAAGTTTCGGCGTTCTGAAATTTATCTGATCTGTCTGGTTTACGCTATTATATTTTTTCAATATTTCTGTTTTTTTTAGAGTTTTTTGCTTTACATATAACATATATCTGTAAAATTTTTCATATCAGTGCTGCATTTTTTAAAAAATTTCATATTTTTTTGTTATTTCCTGTTTATTTTTTTATATATTTTTGTATATTATAAGTATGAATGAAGAATTCATTCTGCCCTCATTATTTTATTGTTGAGGTTCTACCCTGTTCAGGGCAGCCCTTTTAAGGGCTGCCCTTTTTTTTACTTTTCAAAAAATTATCCCTGTATTAAACTGTATCTGACGTTAAAACTGAAACAGGGATTTTGTGTCGTGAAAAAATTTGTTTTTTTATGTCTGCTGCTTTTTCTTGCAGCTGAATGTTCAGCCTGGCCATTAAGAGGTAAATGGATTCTTCAGCGGCAGGATAAATCTTCCAGTGATTTTATTGATGATGCAAAAGATTATATGAAGGATCCGAAGGGATCATTTATGCTGGAGTTTACAGGGAAGAAGGTAATTATCCGGTATATCGACCCTGAAAAGTCCGGTCTGGTGAGACAAACCATTAATAAAACCTACAGATTCACATCTGATCTTTTTAACCTGTCATCCGATTCTCCGGATCTGTCAGACATCAATGATCCTTTTATAAACAGAATAAGAACAGGAATCGCTGGTTTTAACTATCAGATAGAAGGAAATTATATTTTTATCGATACTACTCAGGGATATCAGGTTCTTGAGATTAAGGACAGGAATACTCTTTCAGGATCATATCTGGGTATTTTTAAAAGGATTGAACCTCTTCCGGGAGATTAGCAGATGAAAGGGATTAAAGATTTTCTGCAGCGTAAGGATATTGTTTTTTCTGTAAAAAGGTATGCAGTGGATGCAATGAGTGCCATGGCACAGGGGCTTTTTGCATCTCTTCTTATCGGAACTATTATACGTACTGTCGGGGAACAGGCCGGGCTTCCTTTTTTTGTCAAGGCCGGGACTTTTGCTGCATCTGTAACCGGTCCTGCCATGGCCGTTGCCATAGGTCATGCACTTAAAACACCTCCTTTGGTTCTTTTTTCCCTGGCTGCTGTAGGTTATGCCGGTTCTGCTCTTGGAGGTGCAGGTGCACCTCTTGCTGTTTTTGTCATTTCAGTTTTTGCCGCAGAAGCAGGAAAGGCAGTATCTGGGGAGACTAAGGTTGATATTATTGTCACTCCATTTGTTACTGTTACTGTGGGATCTCTGCTTGCAGTGTGGTGGGCTCCCGGAATCGGAGCCGCAGCCTCTGCTGTAGGTTCTGCCATAATGTGGGCAACTGAATTTCAGCCCTTTGTAATGGGTATTCTCATTTCTGTTATTGTGGGTATTGCTCTGACACTTCCCATAAGCAGTGCAGCCATATGTGCGGCTCTTGGACTGACCGGACTTGCAGGCGGAGCTGCTGTTGCAGGATGCTGTGCCCAGATGGTTGGTTTTGCAGTGCTCAGTTTCAGGGAAAACAGATGGGGAGGTCTTTTTGCTCAGGGTATCGGCACCAGCATGCTGCAGATGGGAAACATTATCCGTAATCCCAGAATATGGATTCCGGCCATTGCGGCATCTGCTGTAACAGGACCTGTGGCCACATGTATTTTCAGGCTTCATATGGACGGTGCACCTGTGGCTGCAGGAATGGGAAAGACGGAGGCC
>JAZRYV010000058.1:0-1696 GCA_045600925.1 Spirochaetota bacterium | reverse complement strand
CTGAATCCAAGGCCGATCAGCACCATGGTATAAAAAGAATCTCCTGCCATTTCTCCGCATATTGAAAGAGGCAGTCCCGCTTCTGCAGAGCTGTCGGCAATATGTTTCAGTACACGGAGCACTGCCAGATCAAGAGGATTGTAAAGATAGAATACATCTTCACTGATCCTGTCAACAGCGAGGAGATACTGAACAAGATCGTTGGTTCCAACGGAGAAAAAGTCGGCATCTCTTGCCATTATGTCCGTATTTAAGGCAGCTGAAGGAACTTCTATCATCACCCCTGCCTGAATGTTTTCATCAAAAGCAATCCCTTTCTGACGGAGTTCATCCTTGACGCTTTCAGTTATTGTCCTGACTTTCTGAAGTTCTCCTGCAGTGGTGATCATGGGAAACATGATTCTGACATTGCCGAAGGCAGAAGCACGAAGAACAGCACGAAGCTGTGTCCGGAAAATGTCCTCATGCTTAAGACAGAATCTTATGGCACGGCAGCCAAGGAACGGATTCCTTTCCCTGTCCCTTTCATGTCCGGGAAGGATCTTGTCCCCTCCGGCATCTATGGTCCGTATGGTAACAGGCAGTGGATTGAAATATTCAGCGGCCTTTCTGTATATGGCGAACTGTTCATCTTCCGAAGGCACTTCCCTGTCCATGAAAAGAAACTCAGAACGGAAAAGTCCTACTCCCTGAGCTCCGTTTTCCTTTACTGCTTCCATTTCATCCGGAAGTTCAATGTTTCCGTAGATGAAAATATCCTCGTTGTCGACAGTCCTGGCGGAAAGGCCTGTCATGGATGAAAGTTCCTGACTGTATTCCTCGAACTGAGAGCGTTTTACAGAATATTCTCTTATTTCATCTTCAGACGGGTTAATGATTATTTTTCCGTCAATGGAATCAAGGATGACTGTATCCCCGTTTTTCACGGAGTTCAGGACGTTTTTTACACCCACCATTGCCGGGATATTCATAGTCCTTGCCATGATGGCCGTGTGGGATGTCTTTCCTCCTCTGGCAGTAACCATTCCCTGAATTGCCTTTCGGTTCATAACGGCCGTCTGTGAAGGTGTGATTTCAGCTGCAAAAAGAATGACCTGCCCTGTGAGAGTGCTCAGATCATCACCTCTGGTTTTGCTGAGAATACGAAGAATCCGTTTGCTCACATCGGAGATGTCGGTAACACGTTCACGGAGATAGTCGTCTTTTATGGCACTGAAATTTCGGATGATTTCTGCTGCAGTTTCATTGACTGCCCATTCTGCATTTTTCTTTTCGTTTCTTATTCGGGCTGTGATTTTTTCTTCTACAGCAGGATCTTCAAGAAAGAGAAGGTGTGATTCAAAAATTTCAGACAGTTCATCGGACATGTTTTCAGCTGTCCGCTGTCTTATTTTTTCGATTTCTTTTCTTGTTCTGGCAATGGCTCTTCCGTAACGTTTAAGCTCGGATTCAATTTCATTATCCGGAACTGAATATTTTGGAACCCTCGACACGGAGTCTCTGATAATATGTGCCTTCCCCATGGAAATTCCGGTGGAGGCAATGATTCCTCTGTTTATGATTGTAGACATGCTTTAATAAACCTGTTTTATGCAGAGGGATAACGGATCCCTCTGCAGATTAATCAGGGATAGAAACCCGGATGCCCGAGCCCTGCTGTTTCTTCGAAGCCCATCATTATGTTGGCATTCTGAAC
>JAZRYV010000057.1:0-7917 GCA_045600925.1 Spirochaetota bacterium | reverse complement strand
ATAATAGCTCCCGGAGAAAAAATAAACTACAGGATGAAAGCATATGTCCAGACAGCAGTGTGTAAGATATCCAGCAGCAAAGGCTGCATCCCTGCCGGAATGTTTTCTTTTTAAAATTTCTGTCACCATGCTGCAGGGCTTTTCCTTTTCCAGACCGTGAAGCCTGTCCGAAACTCTTTTCCCTGCATCAGTGCTGCTGTAGAACATAATATCCGGAGCTGCCGAACCAAGAAGGTATTCCCGGATATGCGGGTAAATCATTTCTGCTTCACCGGCAGTAAAACCTGACAGAAGACTGTGTGCGAAATAAAGATGAGTGTTTTCTTTTGGCATTTTACTGTTCTCCGGTTTCATAAAACTGCTGAATTATTTCCGGTCAAGAAAAATCAGCCTTTCTTTTTACTGCATAAAATAAAAATGTCTTGCCTTTTATACTTGAATGAGGATGATGCTTGCTGTAAGAAATGTGTTGTTTTCAGACGTTTTTGGTTGCTATTTTTTATCTTTGCGGAGCTTTCAATGGAAAAGAACAGCAGATACATTACAGAGGACTATACATCATATATTATGGACGGTCTTGTGAAGAGGAGATCCAACAGGCTTCTTCAGATTATTGTCAGCATTCTGTTCAGGAAGACAGCTTTTGATGCTGAAAGTCTTGAAACCCTGAAAAAGCATCAGGGAAAAGGAATCATTGTCTACGCCTCTTCGCAGAGTTCAGTTACTTCACTGCTTATCCTTGCTTCTCTTCTTAAAAAAAACGGGATACCTGTGCCTGTACTTGCTCTGGGATTCAGGCAGTATGCCCTTCAGAAAATTTTCAGTTTGTTAAAAAAAGCAGTCCGCCGGTTCCTTTCCATTACAGGAATACGCAAATATAAAAATATTTCCGATGAAGAATACATCGGGCAGGTAGCCGGTGCAGGAAAATCCCTTGTGCTGTCCATTCTTTCCAGAACTCTGTTCCTGCGCAGATATGTGGATGTAAAAAAAGATTTTATTTTTGATCTTGTTGAACTTCAGAAAACAACAGAGGAGCCGATCCTGCTTTTCCCTGAAATAATGTTCTGGAACCTGAATCCTGAAAGGACCGGAGCCAATGTTGCAGCCAGATCTACAGGAGACAGAGGCTTCATTTCAGGTTTCTTTGCCACAAGGCGCAGTGCTTCCCCTGCCTTCATACGTATTTCTGAGCCTGTCAATCTTAAAGATGAACTGAAGGCAGCTGTTTCTGACGACACCGGAATCATCAGCAGTTCATTGAGAACCAGACTTCACGATATTTTCAATGAGGAAAAACGTGCAGTGCTGGGCCCGGTTATCCGCACCAGACATGAAATGATGGAACGTGTCCTGCTTCATGAAAATGACATGAATGAAATAAAAAAGGAAGCAGGAGAAAACAGAGGAAAGGAAAGAAAACTTCGTAAAAAAGCTTTTCAGTATTTTGATGAAATTGCTGCTGATTTTTCCATAGGATACATCAGCATTATGAGCAGACTGGTGGACTGTGTCTTTAAAAAGATTTTCAGCGGAATAGGATATTCTCAGGAAGATTTTGCCATGATCCGGGAGGCGGCAAAGAAAGGTCCCGTTGTGGTTGTTCCAAGCCATAAAAGTCATATGGACTATGTGATCATCTCCTGTCTGTTTTACAGCAGCCGTATAATGCCTCCCCATATTGTAGCAGGGGCCAATCTGAGGTTTTTCCCGATGGGAATCATCTTCCGTCACTGCGGAGCATTTTTTATGCGCCGTTCGTTCCGAGGACTTGATCTGTATGCAGTGGTGTTCAAGCAGTATATCAAGACACTGGTTGCCGAAGGCTATACTACAGAATTTTTCATAGAAGGGGGCAGGACCAGAACAGGAAAGGTTCTTTTCCCCAAGCTTGGAATTCTCAAATATATAATAGAAGCTGTAAACGAAGGCTACAGCAGTGATGTTCAGTTCTTGCCTGCTACAATAAACTATGAGCGTGTTCTGGAGGAAAATTCCTATTCAAGCGAACTTAAAGGAAAGGAAAAGAAAAAGGAAAGTACTGTTTCCTTTGTCAGAAGCCGTTCCCTTCTTAAAAGAAATTACGGCAGGCTGATGCTCTGCTTTAATAAACCTGTAAGTCTTATGGAGCTGAGGAACAGCATCAGCAGGGAAAACGAAACGGAAGATGTAGCCATGTATCTTTCAAGACGTATTAATGAAATTACCATGGTAACACCTTTCTCTCTGGTCACTTCCGCCATGCTGTTTTCCGGATCAAAGGGATTTTCTCTTTCCGTTCTCAGAGAGAGGGTGACAAAGATTATGGATTATCTTGTCTATGAAAAAATACCAATGACAGATTATGTAAAGCCTGAGGATCCGGATTCTGCCATAAACTATGTCATCGATTTCTATAAAAAAGATTCCATTGTGGGGCTTCTGGAAATGTCCGGAGTTGAGACAGGGCTTAAGGAAAACCTTGAGGATGTTTATTTTCTCAACGAGGATGAGAGAATAAAGATTTCGTTTTACAGGAACACAATTATTCATTATATAGTTCCGCTGAGTTTTTTTTCCATAGCTTTTCTTAAGCAGTCTGATGACACCCGTACTGCCGGAGTCTCCGGCCTTTATTCAGGCCTTAAAACTGTCTCGGATATTTTTTCCAGGGAATTTATTTATCCGGACATTATGTCCTCTCCTGAAGAAACCGTAAAGCGGATGATGACCTTCCTTGCAGAAAAGGGGGTTATCACTGTCAGAGAAGATTCTGTTCAGGCTTCAGAGGAAGGTCTGAAACTGCTGAGGTTTTACGGAAGGCTGGTGGAGGATTATCTGGAATCCTATTTAATAGTGTTCGATGAAACACTTAAAACTGAAGGAAAGTCTGTATCAGAAAAGGATCTTATTGCATCTGTGAGAAAGAACGGAGTGGGAATGTACAATTCAGGCATAATTAAGCTGGTGGAAGCCCTTTCCATATCCAACTACAAAAATGCTGTTTCCTTTATGAAAAAGGCAGGATACCTTGCAGGAGATAAAAAAGCCGGCAGTGAAGTCCTCAGATTCAATGACAGGGAAAAAATCAGGGAATGTCTTAAGAATATTTCTGATTACCTGGAGCTGGTCAGGAAATAAACCATACAAATATATGAACAGTTTTAAACGATACAGTCTCAATCCTGTACTGTGTCTTCCATGCATCTGCTGATGAATTATCAGGCATCTCTGGACAAAGCCCCCGCTTCGGAGTTAAGCGGGGGCTTTGATAAATACTGCTGTTCATAACCGGAATTTCCGGCCGGATGTTTATCTAAAACAAATCGGCTCTTACTCCAAGATTTACCTGATGCCCGGTGGAGTTTATTCCGTCTTCCTTCCCGAATCTGTACATGTACTCGCCGAAAATCTGGAGCTTTACTATTCCGGGAACAGGAAGTATCGTAAAAAAGAGTCCTCCGCCTGCACCGTATGTTTTGAAGTAATCTTCTGCAGAATCTCCGCCCCCTGAAATTTTATTCCAGGCTGCTGCGTTTCCGTGAATAAACGGTGAAACAGGAATGAGAGGAAGATCTGCCTGGAGAAAAGCGTCTATGCCGGCAGTTTTTCTGTCAAGAGACCAGTCTCCTTTATAGGATACGGTTTCAGCCTGATAAAATCCTCCTATTCCTGCCTTGAAGAATACCAGGAAATCAGTGTTCAGATGGATATTCCCTCCGTATCTGATATCTCCCGGTTTAAAGTCTGCTTTGTCTCCTGTTTTCCCAGAAACAGTTGATCCGCCGTACAGACTGACATCTGCCATGGAAAAGGCGGAAACAGGAATCAGAAACAGAATACATAGTGCCAGAAGTTTTTTCAGTTTCATTTTTTTCTCCTTCATTTGTTTTATATTTCACGGAGAAGTTCAGTTCTTCTCCTGAGCATTTCTCTTCCTCTTACTGTATCTTTTATGCGGAGAGGCTTTTCGTAGTTGGCAATTTCTTCCACAAGGAGATGGGCCGGTTCTTTTTTACGGCTTGCTTCTTCAATTTCTTTTTCTGTAGGAAGAATTATGGCGTACAGAGAGTAGGGTGTCTGGATCAGAGCATGTCCTCTTCCAAGATAGGCCTCGGAAAATCCTCCGTCAATGTTTATGGCTCTTCCGTCAGGAGAAGCAATTTTCTGTCCTGCTGTTACATCAACCGGTGTATGTCCGTAAACCACCCGTTTTGTGCCGAATTCCTTTTCCAGCAGATCCATGAATTCTTTTTTGCGGATATTTGTTCCCCAGTGAAGGGTAATTTCTTCATGATACTTTTTATCCTTCATGAAATATCTTTCAAATGTCTTCATTGCATGTTTCCCGAAGAACGGGGATTTTGGCCCGCACCACAGATAGAACATTAGTGCCTTTTGGAAAGGTTCAACAGGTCTTCCGGACAGATATTTTTCTCCTGCATCTCTGATTTCATGCTGAAGCCAGTCCAGCAGTTCTTTCCCTTTTTTTCCGAAAAGTTCATCGAACTGACAGTCTGCAGTGCTTGGAATCAGGGCATGAACATTCAGCATATAGTTATGTATATGGTACAGCTGTCCTTCCCTGAAAAGATATTCCATTAAACGTCTGACTTTCGGGCTTTCTGTGAACTGTTTAACAAGATCATCAATGATTTCCTGCTCTTCATCCGTAAGTCTGTCAGGATGATCCGGATCAATGGTCGGAAATTCAGCATCGCTTAATCCTTCAGTGTTTCCTGTCCGCAGCATTTCTGCCAGTTTGTCCAGATTAAGTCTTGATTCCATTTCAAGCTGCGGGAATTTTTTTATGGTCTGTTCCTCTATTTTGAACTGGATCACTGCCAGAGCCTTTTCTGTCTGTCTGCCGGAATCGGTCTTTGCCTTGAAATATCCTGTAATCTTTCCGGGATAGGTTCTGGCAGCGAACTCCGTAAGCCGGGAAGCATCAATTCCGAGCCTTTTAACAAAGGCAAAGTTGTCGTAGCGGAATGTAATCCTCAGAGCTTCCGCAATCAGTGACGGGTTGCCTGATGCAGCACCCATCCACAGAATATCGTGGTTTCCCCATACAAATTTTACATAGGGACGGATAGCCTTTGAGGAAAGAATTCTCAGAATCTTGTCAGGCTCATTCCCTCTGTCAAAAACATCTCCGAGAACAATCAGCTGTCCGAGCAGAATCTGTTTGGCTGTTCTGGCAAGGGCTGCAATAATTCTGTCTGCCAGAATCTGATTCTCATAAACAATGTCAGGCACAGAAAACTTCAGCAGCAGGTTTTCAAGAAAGGGTTTCTCTTCAGGGCTGATGTTTTTTTCAATACGCTTGAAGTCCGAAATATCCTGAATCTTGTAGCGTATTACTGCAGCCAGTGAGGAGATTACATCCTGCCTGTCCATGGAAAATTCTTCGGATCTGAAATAATGCTCCTTGCGGATAATTCTGTCCAGATAGTTCAGTTTTCCTGCAGAAAGTGTTTTGGGAAGAGCTTCCCTCAGAGTCTGCCATACCAAACCGAAACGTCCCTTTATAATGTTAACAAAACGGTCTCCGGAACCGTGGGGATCGCTTATCCACATAGTTGTATCAATGCATTTTTCAAGAGACGTTTCTATCTGAGAAAGTTCCTGAACTGCTCTGCGAAGAGAAGGCGGTGACAGTTTCATTTTAAACTACCTGGTTTTAAAGATTCCGGGCAATAAGATCTCCCATTTCAGCAGTTCCTACCTGCTTCATTCCGCTGCTCATAATATCTGCAGTACGGTAGCCTGCATCCAGAACTTTCTGGATTGAAGCAAAGATCATGTCGTAGACATCGCTTCTGTCAAAGCTGTATTTCAGCATCATTGCACCGCTGAGAATCTGGGCAATCGGGTTCGCTGTGCCTTTGCCTGCAATATCAGGTGCTGAACCTCCTGATGGTTCGTACAGACCGAAGGAACCGGAGGAAAGGGATGCTGAAGGAAGCATGCCGAGAGATCCGGTAATAATGGAGGCCTCATCAGACAGAATATCCCCGAATGTATTGTCAGCCAGCATTACATCGAACTGGCGTGGATTCCTTACAAGCTGCATGGATGCATTGTCCACATACATATGGTTCAGCTGCACTTCAGGATAATCCTTTGCCACTTCAGTAACCACTTCTCTCCAGAGAACCATGGTGGTAAGAACATTGGCCTTGTCTATTGAAGTCAGCTTTTTCCTTCTTTTCATGGCTGTTTCAAAGGCAACGCGTGCAATTCTTTCGATCTCCTCCCTTGAATAAATCAGTGTGTCAAAAGCCTTTTCCTTTGAATAGCCCTTTGGCTGACCGAAATAAAGTCCTCCTGTAAGCTCACGGATGATGATGAGATCAAAACCGTCGCCGATAACTTCTTTCTTTAAAGGAGATGCGTTTTCCAGTCCTCTGAAAATTACAGCAGGCCGGAGATTTGCGTAGAGATTGAAGATTTTTCTTAAAGGAAGAAGGGCTGCACGTTCCGGCTGCTGATCAGGAGGAAGGCTTTCCCATTTTGGACCTCCCACTGAACCAAAGAGGACGGCATCTGATTCCCTGCATATTTTAAGAGTTGTTTCAGGAAGAGCATGGCCTTCATTGTCGATTCCTGCTCCTCCTACATTAGCTTCAGTATAGTGAAATTTAAGCCCTGCCTTTGGAGCAGCTGCTTCAAGGACCTTTATGGCTTCTTTCATAACCTCAGGCCCTATGCCGTCACCGGCCAGGACCGCAATTTTTTTTTCTGTCATCGGATTCTCCGTTTGAAAAATTCATTAAATATAAATGTCAGTTAAGTGCAGTTTTTTTTTATGTCAACTATATAAAGATAAAGCACTTCCGGATCTGTAGACTGTTCAAATCTTCATGAGGTAGATTTCATGAAGGACAGCTTTACAGCTTTTTTATGATGTCTGCATCTACTTCCGAAGAAAAAAAGTTTCTGTCAACTTCACCTGTTATTTCCACAGTGTCGGAAGGAGAAACAGAAGTTCCATTCCAGTCCTCATCATCAATCTCCACTGTTATTGATCCTGTTGAGTCCTGAAACAGATATTTTTCCTTTCCTGTCTGTTTTATAATGTGTCCCTGCATGGTTACATATGAATCGTCTTTCATTTCCAGAACCTGTCTGACTGGGGAAACTGTTTTTACGGATTTTCCGTCAGGATTAAACTGTGCGGCACATGGCAGGGCTGCAGAAAGAATCAGAACACATGACTTTTTCAGCATGATTTTCACCTCATTATAAACTGTTCTGTTAAGCATATCACAGAAAACTGCTATGTCAAGCAGTTCAGGATAAAAAAATATGAAAACTCTGTCTTATAATTATTGACAACAGAGGGCTTTTAAACAAGTCTACAAAACAGATTTAAAATTTTTGAAAATATGAACCTGAGGTTTTGTAATGATAATAGTTGAAACTATAAGCAATGTGGGAATTCCAGTTTCAGATCTTGAAAGATCCATTTCTTTTTATAAGGATCTTTTTGATTTTGATCTTGTAGAAAAGCTCAGCAATGCAGGACAGGCCTGTCTTAAAATGGGTGACATGGTTCTGGTGCTTCATCAGATCGAAGGATACAGATGTGAACTGAATTCCGGCTATGCTGTTTCTTTTACTCTTGATGAGGATGATTTTGATGATGCTTTGGATGAACTGGACAGCATGGATGTTCCTGTTGTCTATGGTCCGGAAAACATCCGCGGCGGAAGGACAGTGATTTTCACAGATCCTGACGGAAACAGAATAGAACTGGCATATCCGAAGCTGGCCTGATCAGGTTCGGTTTTCGTAAAAAAACTGCTCCGGCAGTTTTTTTTTACACGGCAGGTTCAAGTGAATATCCTTCAGATTATTGATGGCAGAAAAATAATTCCGGTTGCTGTTTTTGAAACTGTGTATGACGGTCTTAAAACCTGCGAAGTGCTGGTT
>JAZRYV010000056.1:0-11335 GCA_045600925.1 Spirochaetota bacterium | reverse complement strand
CACAGAGCTTTCACTGAAACATGCAGAACAAATGATCGCAGAAGCAGAAGCCAGATTATAAGGGGAAAAATGTTAAAACTTGAACACGCAGGACTGACTCTACCGGATTCCAGAGAAATTCTAAAAGATATAAACTGGGAGATAGGAGAACAGGACAACTGGGTTCTGTTCGGAACAAACGGAGCAGGAAAAACAAGACTGCTGGAAATAATTTCAGGCTACAGATTTCCAAGTTCCGGTTCGGTATGGAGATTCGGCAATGCTCCCGGCACTGACGATCTGAGGGAAACAAGAAAACAGATCGGCTATGTAAGTACTCTGCTGCGGGAACAGTTTTCTCCAGGAGAAAAACTGATCAATGTGGTTCTCAGCGGATACTATGCCTCCATAGGTCTTTTCACTGACCCGGATAAACATCTCCGGGATAACGCAGAAGAGCTGCTGGCTGTGGCAGGTTTTAAAGGCCGGGAGAATGACAGACTGGGGATTCTTTCCGACGGAGAAACACAGAAGATCATCATGCTGAGAGCGGTAATCAGCAGGCCGGAGATTCTCATTCTGGACGAGGCCTCAAAAGGACTGGATATATCTGCCAGAGAAGATCTGCTGGATTCCATAAGCAAAATAAGTTCCTTGTATAAAACATCCATCATATATGTAACCCATCATGTGGAAGAGATAATTCCTGTCTTTAAAAATATTTTCATGCTGGATAAAGGGGAATGTGTCTTTTCAGGACCTGTGGAAGAAGGAATTACATCAGAAAGGCTCTCATCTCTTTTCGGCCGGGACATCACAGTGGAAAAACGAAAAGGCAGATACTACACTTTCCTTTAAAGAATCTTAACTGAACAAAAATATGTCCAGCACAGGCTGAGTCCGGAACTCAGCCTTTTTTATGCATAAATCTTACAGCTCCGGATACAAGAACACACATCAGAGCAATGATTCCTGCTGCAAAAAAATTGATCAGGTGATAGCCAAAACCTGTTGTTACTGCCTCCTGCATGCTCATGCCAACAAAAACAAAACCACCGGTCCAGCCGGCCTCAAGAGTTCCGAAACTTCCGAAGCTGTTTACAGGAAGAACGTTTGTCAGGACAGCCCCCGTTGAACCGACAATGGAGGCCATCAGCCCAAGCTCGGAACCGAAAGCCCTGATTGTTGTATATGAAAAAATATAAAGAAAAATCCAGACCAGAAGACTGGTAAAAACGATCATGGGCATGCGGTTCTTCATCTTTATATCTGCAAAATCCCTGTGAATCATATCTATTTTATCACCAAGTTTCTGCACAAAGGGTTTTCTGTCCAGCTTAAGAAAAGATACAGTCTGCCTGAAAATAAACCGTCCAAAAGATACAAACCATTCCATTTTAAATGCACAGACAAGGGAGATGACACCAAGAAAAACAGAGGCAGCCAGCAGCACCGGAGAAGAATTTTTCCCTGAAAGAATAATCAGGCATACTGAAAAGAAAAGACAGACCACAACCAGGTCCATCATCCTGGAGACAAGCAGCGTATGAAGGCTTACAGAAGGCCTTACCCCGGCAATGGTTTTTGTGTAGTACAGGAATGTCAGTTCACCTGTTCTGGCCGGCATAATCTGATTGAAAAAGTTCTGGTATGAGGAAATGGAAAACATTTTTGGAACTGAGATTCCGCTGTCCTTCATCATAACTCCGAACCTTATGGACTTGCAGACATTTGATAAAAGGTAAAAGAAGGCAGAAAGAAGAACCAGTGATACGTCAGCCTTTTTAAAAGCCTCTGCCGTTTCTTTAACATCAATATTTGATACAAGAAGATAAATGATGATGACTGCCAGAACAAGAAAAACAAGTGTTCTGAGACTGAAAATTCTTTTCTTCCTTTCCAGGAGAAGATCCTTCTCCTGCACCTCTGCCCCAGGGGTCTGTTCCTTTTTTTTCACAGCAGCTCCTTTTTCCTTTCCGTTTTACGCAGTTTATTTTCCGGCAGGAACAATCTTAATTTCTGCAGAGAAAACTTTTGCTGCAGGTTCCTCTTTTTCCCATGCCCTGATATACATAAAGCTGAGTACACCAGTTCCCTGTGCTGCAGCCTTTATCCTGAAAACAGTTGTTACCGGACCTCCGGTTATATTTTCCTGACTGGTTCCTGCAGAAACTGCAGCTCTTTCTTCTTTAAAGAAATCACTTCCTGACAAAAACCAGCTGTAGCCTGTACCTGCGTTTCCTGCAAGCCGTACCTCTATAATATCTCCTTCTTTGACCTGAAAGGACCCGCCGTCAGAATTCATGTCCAGAACCAGAGCAGGTTTTTTTTCACTGCAGCCGGCAAGAGATATAACCATGCAGCAGACTGCCGTCATCATAATTCTTAAAAATTTAATACATGTTATTCTTTTCATTCAGAACCTCTGTTTCTTCTCTGTCATTCAGGAAGTCTTAAACATCATCTTCCATGGATTATCTGTTTACCACAATCCAGGCAGCTCCGTAGCCTATATTATTGCATCCGTATTCAACCCAGACATAGCCTTTTTCTCCCCAGGCTGTTCCCCAGGAATTCTTTACCAGCCAGGCCTGTTTTGCATCATCCCAGCCAACAATCAGAATGGCATGGTTAATATCCTTTGGTCCGGAAACAGTACAGTGTTCATCAAAGATACCGCTTCTGTATCCCTGAAAGGCTGCAGTTGCCTTGATTGTAGCTGCTATGGGACCGTATGTGCACAAAGCCTCCTTCATCTCCTTTACTGAAGGAATGCCCATATCTTTTTTTACGTAGCCCCAGGCAGCAATTTTATAATTACCGGAAGAAAGACCTGTACATCCTCCGTCCCTGCCGGTATATGGTGCTGAGGATTCAGGAACTGCACTCTTCTTCATAAGATATTTGAAAACCGTTCCGTACCATCCTCCGTTGCAGGTGCCTCCTCCGGAACAGGTAAGAAGGTTCTGTTCGGAAAGATCAGTGGAAAGATCCCTGCGGATCATAATATTGGCTTCCACTGCAGCAGCAGAAGTAAAGGCCCAGCAGCTTCCGCATACACCCTGATTTTTTACAGGAGTCATTTTGCCTCTTTCCAGCCAGGAAAATGAAGATGCTTTTGGACTTGGAGCTCCTGCAATGTCGGTCTTTTCTGACTGGTCTATTGCATCTTTTTCCTGTTCAAGTTTCTTCTGTTCTGCCTCAAGTTTTTTCTTTTCTTCTTCTATTCTCTGCTGTTCTTTTTTTTCAGCTTCCTGTTTTTCCTGTTCAAGCTTCTTCTGTTCTTCTTCAAGCTTCTTCTGTTCTTCTTCTATCTGCTTTTTCCGTTTATCACTGGCCTTCCTTGCCAGTTTCCCGCTGCTGTCAATATACAGATTCAGAATGCTGTTCCAAAGCTCCATTCCGTTTTTCCACTGAACTGTGGCTTCTTCTTCAGAAACTTCTTCGCAGTCAGCTCCTGTAATTCTGGAAAGATCGTACTTCATCTGCTCGGTAATGGCAACCTTGAATTTAAGATTCTTTTCCTTAACAAGAGCCAGATTCTGTTTATGAATTTCCCTCATCTCACCGTAGGAACGGGTGATGCTATTTTTATCTTCCTCAAACTTTGAGAGAATTTTTTTTATGTTTTCCTCAGTCTGGCTTTCTGCCCACGCTCTGTCAAAGCCGGAAAAGCCTGCTGTAAAAATCATCATTGCAGAAAGAGTCAAAGCACAAAATCCGCTTTTAAACGTTATCTTCATTTTTTCCTCCAAATACATGAAAGTGAAAAGATGTATAAATATGCAGCATGATTATAAAAAAGTAAACTATTTTTTCTCAGAAAGGACAGGACTCAGAGGCAGAACCGGACAGATTCTGATCAGAAAGACGGCTTCCCTGTTATAAAGCCTGCATTGACCATTTCCACAGAGGTTTTTATTCCCATATATCCCCTGTATTTTAAAAGCCAGTGTTCCTTTTCCTGTCTGGTTTTAAGGATTTTATTGGAAGTTCTGGTGATGACGCCTCTCAGATCACCGCCGTACCATTTCTGCCGGCTCTGAAGAAGTTCAAGCTTTTCCTCCAGTTCCCTGATGGATCTGTCGTAGGAGGTACGGATCTTTTCTATTTCAGGATCCAGATTAAAATCCAGCTCATCGCTGATTTCAGAAATACGCCTGCTGATCTTTTTCTCAAGCCTTTCCCTGGCAGAAGCAGCAAGTCTGTCAGTGGAAGGAGCAACAATGCGGATAAGCTCTTTCATTCTGTCAGGATCACAGACGTCAGCATCTGCTTCCATGGATGCCCTTTCCAGTGAGGAAATTTCCTGCTCTGACATGGATCCTGACAGTGGAACGACAACCGGGATCAGTTCCTTTGTCTCACGTACAGACCTGAAGCTTACAGTATAGTTAAAAAGCATTCCTGTACAGGGTCTGCCGGCCTTGACTGTTTTTGCACCTGTAAGACCTCCGAATTCCATGGAACCGGCATAAGCCATTAAGCGGTCGATTACCGGATGCCCGAAAGCAAGGAAGTCCAGATTTTCGTTTTCCAGAGCTGTCTGGCTGTCAAAAGTTCCGTATTTTGACTTCCCTTTCCCTGAACACTTTACATGGTAAAGACCGCCGGCAGTTTTTTTTGCACCCAGAAGGGATGAACAGTATTCACCGTCTTCTTCCTGAAGCATATTTATGAAACGCTCAATTCTACGGTTGGAAAACTGTCTTTCCTTCATTGTTATGCGGTAATATTCATCATAGTTAAAATCCATCCTGCCGGAAACCGTAAGCTCGGACAGTTTTTCATAGTTTTCCCTGGCAGTGTTGATGCGCTGCTGAATCTCTTCTTCCACATCTTTTTTCTTTCTGCTTCCTGCGGCATATTCCATAAAAAGAGAGTTAAGGCTCAGCTCATCTTCAATCTCTCCAAGCATAATATCAGGAGCACCAAGGGAATCCTCAAACAGCTTGAGTTTGTGGCCAAGAACATCCAGAACCCGTTCTGCTACAGTTCCTGCTGTAGAAAAATTATAGATGAGCACATCACTGGTCTGACCGAATCTGTGAATACGGCCTATTCTCTGTTCCACTTTCAGAGGAGACCATGGCAGGTCATAATTTATGAGAATGCTGCAGAACTGCATATTTCTGCCCTCTCCCCCGGCTTCCGTGGCAATAAGGATCTCTGCATCATTTTTAAAATCAAGAATTGCCTTTTCCTTTTCATCTCCGTTCATGGAACCGTTGAATACCACAGTCTTATAACCGGAAAGGACCTGTGCCAGATAATCCTGAGTGGTCCGGAACTGAGTGAAAATCAGAAATTTTCTGCGCCCCTTTTTCTTCAGCGATGCAATCAGTTCCAGAAGCTTCTCGCTCTTCTTGTTGACTTTGATATTTTCTGCCAGAGCAATAAGCCGGCCGATGGTGGAAATCTCCAGCTTAAGTTCTTCAACTGTTTTTTCCACATGTTCGGCAATCAGTTCATTGTCAAAATCTGCTTCTTCTCCTGTATCTTCCTCGGCAAGAAAATCAAGAACAGAATTTTCACACATCTCAGTCCGCCGGACCATTTCCTCCAGCCTTGCATGACGTTTTCTTAAAGCGGAAAGAAGAGCATAAGATGAAGAATCCAGAAGCTTCTGAAAAACAGTCATAACAAAGCCCACAGCCCTGTTCTCCGTCTGCATGGCTCTGTTGAATTCCTCAACAACATATCTGGTGGTTTCATCATACAGACAGCGCTCATCTGCATAAAGATCAAACTGAATGGTCTTTGCATAACGTCTGGTAAAACCGCCTATATCCCTCTTGGTGCGCCGGATGACAACTTCAGAAAGTCTATCCTTAAGAGATGAGGTGTCCGAACCTTCCATACAGTATTCCTGGCAGAAGCTCTGAAAAGGTCCCAGAATGTTTTTATCCAGAAGACCGATAAGATAATACAGTTCCTCCAGCTTGCCTCTGAAAGGTGTGGCAGAGAGAAGCAGCAGAGCCTTTGTCCTTCTGGCAATTCCTTCTGCCATGGTATAGGCCTGTGTAGCCTGATTTGAATCTCTGCGGAGACGGTGAGCTTCATCAAAAACAACTGCATCCCATTTAACAGCTGCCAGATCCTCAGCAAAGGCTCCGTTCTTGATAAAATCCAGTGAACAGATTATCCGGTTATAAACCTTCCATGGATTGCCGTCCTTTCCTGCAGTCAGAGCGGCCTTCTTCAGAAGAGATCTGTCCATAATCTCGAAATGTTCATTGAATTTGCTCTTCATCTCACTCTGCCACTGGTAAATCAGAGAGGCCGGACAGGCAATGAGAATCCGTTTATAATCATATCTGTACATCAGTTCCTTAATAACCAGGCCTGCTTCAACGGTCTTCCCCAGGCCAACCTCATCTGCAATCAGGAATCTGTGGTTTATGGAATTGACTATTCTGTGGGTACTTTCTACCTGATGGGAAAGAATTCTTGTCCTGGAATTGGACAGAGACAGTATTTTATTGTATGCATAGGCAAGACGCAGTATGTAGGATTCAGAACGGCAGTGAAAGCGTCTGCCGGAATCAAGGATACCTTTCCTTAACAGCTCCAGGATATGTCTCTCCCCGGCAATCTCTCTTTCAGGGACCACTTCTGTCAGTTCAGCAGTTTCTGCACAGGAAAACAGATTCATGTATTATTCCGGATCATTGTTCTATAAAAAATCCCCCGAAACCGGGGGCTTATAAGAGACATAATCATCCCTGACATTGAAAAAGCAAGTATTTTTCCTTCTGCAGGGAAGAAATAAAACACTATAATGGAACAAAAAAACAAGGCTAGCCTGAAAAAGACCGGACTGTCTGATAAATGACGATTCCTGCGGCAACAGAAACATTAAGTGACTGCTTCAGACCGTACATGGGAATGTCCACTGCCAGATCTGATGCAGCCACAATGCCGTCCGAAACTCCGCCTACTTCATTGCCAAGCACAAGGCACAGGGGAAACCGGTACTCAGCCCGGTCATAGGGCACGCTGGATCTGCACTGTTCCAGGCTGACAATCTGATATCCCTTTGAACGGAGAGTGTACAGCACTTCGTAGGTGTTGGGAACTCTCTCCCAGGGAACCGATTCTGTACTTCCGAGTGCAGTCTTGTCTATCTCTTTCCTGGGCGGATACCCGGTATAGCCGCAGATGTATATTTTTTCGATAAAAGCCCCGTCGCATGTCCGAAAAACAGCTCCGACATTGTAGAGGCTGCGTATGTTCTCCAGAACGACTGAAACCGGAAACCTTTTCCTTTCAGACAGTTCCGACAGAGACGGCCGGCTGCCGTGAAGTTCTTCCTGAGTAAGTTTTATTATGCTCAATGCAAGTCCGTTCCTGTATGTCTTTTCTGATAAAATCAGAAAATTCCTGTGTCAACGAAAAAACATCTTCCAAATTTTAATTCAGTCTTCAGCCGGAATGCCGATATTCAAAGTGACCGTTTATGTCTCGTCACAGCGGAAAATCTTAAGGATAATAAATTTATGAATCCATTCATAAACATGACGGCACAGAAGACGCCGGATCCCTTTCTGAAATCTGCTTTTCCACAGGAAAAAGTTCAGGAAGATTCAGGCTTCCTTATGATGCTGCAGAAGGAAATCCGGAAGGATGAACCGGTAAAACAGCCTGAACCTGTCCGTGAACCGGAATTTAAGGCTGAAAGAAAGACTTTGTCCGTGGAAAAATCATCTGAAGTTTCTGCCATAAAAGAAAGACCGGATGAAAGAAGAGAATCTGTCTCTCCGGTTCCTGAAACAAAGGATGCTCCTGGAAAGCCAAAGATAAATGGGAAACCAGCAGCAACACTGCAGGCAAAGTCTGATGTCTCACTGTCTGTCCGTAAGCAGGCCGGAGCTCAGAAACCGGCAGCAGACCACAGTAAAAAGATGTCTGCAGCAGGGAACTCTGCATCTTCTGCGTTAAAAGAAAAACAGGCAGCAAAAACACATCCTGTATCTGAAAAGAAAAAGACGGATATTTCTGCAGAAAAAGAACATACTGACCTTCAGGGAAAAGCTGTTCCGGAGCATATTCCTCCGGCAGAATTAAAAGTCCAGACCGGAACAGATGCAGGCAAAGATTCAGTCCGTAACAGATTAACTCCAAAGGAAGAGATTCCGGCAGGAGATTTTAAACAGAAAATTCCGTCAAAAGATCTCAGGAAACAGTTCTCCGAAGGCAGAAAAGATCTGCCTGAACAGAAAATACAGACCGTTCCGGCGAAAAAGACAGATGCCATTCAGACAGCAGAACTTATGCCGGAGCAGAAGAAAAAAATTTCCGGTATAAAGAAAGACGGTCCTGTCCACACGGAGACTGCTGGAATAAAGATACCTGCTGACAAAAATGAAACAGACAGCTCCCTTTCCAGAATTTCTGTTTCCTCAGATTCCATAACAGTACAGGATTCCGGTGCAGACAAAGGAAGTCTGGCATTCCGGTTTGCCGGAAACGGTTCAGGTGATTTTAAACCAGGGACATCTCTCCAGGACGCTGCGAATCTCATGAAAGAGCAGCCGGGACGTTTTCAGGAACAGCTTCAGGACCTTATGAACGGAGCAAAACTGCAGGTAAAGGACAGCAGAAACGCTTCCCTGAACATAAACCTGTATCCAAGGGCTCTGGGGACTCTCACACTGAATCTGGGACTGGAACAGGGAATTCTAAGCGGAAGGTTCATTGTAGACAGTCAGGAAGCAAGGGAACTGCTGAATGAAAACATGAATTTTATAAAGCAGCAGCTTCTTGAATCAGGGATTCAGCTTGGACAGTTTCATGTTGATGTAAGGGACAGAGGAAATCATCAGCAGGACCGGAACAGCCAGACGGCTTTTCAGTTCACAGAAATAAAAAACGAAAACACAGAGGATCCTGTATCCGCAGCCTACGAAATGAATTTTACAGGCAGCCATGAGGGATCCGTAAATCTGATTATATAACAGGAGAGACAAATGGCTGATTTCAAAATGTCATCTGTTGAACTTAACAGGACAAACATTCAGGTTGATGAGGTCAACAAAAAAGCCGGAAGACCCGGCGGTGTTAGATCCGGAATGGACAAGGATGCATTCCTTAAACTTCTTGTCACCCAGCTGAGCCATCAGGATCCAACAAAACCAATGGAAGACCGTGAATTTGTTTCTCAGATGGCCCAGTTCTCTTCTCTGGAACAGATGAACAACATGAACACAGAGATGAAAAGTCTCATAAGAAGTTCAGAAGCATCTCAGGCATATAACCTTCTGGGCAGGACAGTAGATGCAGTCAATCCCGCGACAAAGGAAACCATGACCGGAGAGGTATCATCAGTTTACTTTGAAGAAGGCAGAGTCATGCTGAAAGTGGGAAACGGGGCCATAGGTCTGTCTGATGTTCTTTCTGTTCACAGAGCATCTGCAGGTCCTTCATATGAAGCCGGAGCCGCTGAATAGTTCCGAAAAAATAAAGCTAAAGACATTTTATGTCTTATCGATAATAATAAAGACTGAAGAATATATTTCAGGAGTTTATCCATCATGATGCGATCTCTCTTTTCCGGAGTTTCCGGACTTAAAAATCACCAGACAAGAATGGACGTTGTAGGTCACAACATTTCCAATGTTAACACTTACGGATACAAGTATTCAAGAGTAAGCTTTCAGGATATGCTGTCCCAGACTCTTTCAGGTGCAGCAAAACCTGAAGAAAACAGAGGCGGTGTAAATCCAAAGCAGGTAGGACTCGGAATGACCATTGCCTCCATTGACAGAATTTTTACACAGGGAAGTCTTCAGACTACAGGAAATCAGACAGACCTTGCCATTTCCGGGGACGGATTCTTTGTTGTAGCAGACGGAGACAAAAATTTCTATACAAGAGCAGGAGCTTTCGGGCTGGACAAGGACGGCACAATGGTCAGTCCAGGAAACGGAATGAAGGTTCAGGGCTGGATGGCAAGAAGAGATGAACAGGGGGAAATGGTTATCAACTCCAGCGGAACAACAGAAGACCTGATCATTCCTGTATACGGAAAAGTTGAAGCAAGAGAGACAACAAATGTAAAATACAAATGTAATCTTGATTCAAGAAAATCCGCTGTTCCTCCGGCAGCTACAGGAAAGATGAGAGCCTCTGCAGGCGTTACAACTAACATAGACATCTACGACAAGAAAGGAGACAACCACAGACTTACTCTGATCTTCTGGAAAACCGGTGACAATCAGTGGACAGCCTCTGCCGCAGTTTCCGGTTCAAACGGTCCTGTAACACTTGATATTCCTGCAGCAAACGGACAGATTAATCAGGAAAACCCTGATTCAAGAATGAACCTGAGATTCTCTCCGGACGGAAGACTTATCTCAGCTGCAGACGGATCCACAACAGATGAAATCAACCAGGGAAATCTGGTAGTAAATGCAAATTACAGGGTGGCAGGAGATCCTAATGTAAGAACTATTGCTCTGAATCTTGGTCAGTCAGGAATAGTAAGCGGCATCACTCAGTTCTCATCAATGTCCACAACTAAGGCCGTTGAACAGAACGGATACGCTATGGGATACATGGAATCCTTTAATGTTGACAACTCCGGCATCATTACAGGAGTTTATTCCAACGGAACAAAGGAAGCAATAGGACAGGTTGCAATGTCCGTATTTACAAACCCTCAGGGTCTTACAGCTGTAGGCGAAAATCTGTTTGAAGTTTCCAACAACTCAGGTCTGGCAAATACAGGAGCAGCAGGTTCTGCAGGAAGAGGCAAGATCATTGCCGGATCACTTGAAATGTCCAACGTGGATCTCTCAGATCAGTTTACAGATATGATTGTTACACAGAGAGGTTTCCAGGCCAACTCAAGAACCATCACAACATCAGACCAGATGCTTCAGGAACTGATTAACCTTAAACGGTAACTTCAGTTCTGTTTAACGTAACAAAAAACCGCCTTTAAAGGCGGTTTTTTGTTCTGCTGCGGATGGACAGAATCCATTCTGTTTTCAGTCCGTTCTATTTATCAGTATTCTCAGTTTATGCTGTCACAAGGGAATAAAACCTGTCCGCTTTTGCCATAATTTCCTCCATCATTAAATCAGGCGATGTTCGCATGGGATCCGCTTCTTCTGCTGCTGCCTCAAGAACACAGCGGATCTTTTCCGGAGGATCTGAATCAAGACCTGCATTAACAAGATTAATTTCACCGGAGGCAATATCTGCAAGCCGGCTGTGATAAGCTCCCGGATTCAGAGCAGCAGCAGAGGCTCCTGCAAGGCAGCCTTCATACAGAGTCAGCCCGAAATGGCTCACCACAAGACGGCTGGATGTCAGGAGATCAGCATAGTTTCCGGAAAAACTGCCGCATACA
>JAZRYV010000055.1:0-4400 GCA_045600925.1 Spirochaetota bacterium | reverse complement strand
GTCTGCCCTGCTGATTCTTACCATCATAATAATCGGCAGATGGAGAGGACTTGCAGCACTGGCAGCACTTGTTGTAACTGTAATTCTTCTTTTCACAGTCCTGATTCCTCTGACTCTGAAAGGATATTCTCCTCTGCCGGTTGCTGTTATCATCTCCGCAGTATCCGTCATTATTACAATGCCAATTATTGCCGGTCTTCATTTAAAAACACTGGGAGCCTCTCTTGGAGCAGTATGCGGAATTATACTGTCATCCCTCATAGCCATAGGCTTCAGCATGATTATGCAGCTTTCAGGACTTATAACCAACGAAATGCTGACAGTATTTTATGCATCATCAGTTCCGATTCAGCTGAAGGGGCTTATGCTTTCCGGAATGATAATTGCTGCTCTCGGAGCAATAATGGATGTGTGCATTTCCATTGCCTCCTCCACAGAGGAAATCTTCAATGCAAATCCTGACATAGCAGAGAAGGATGCACTGAAATCAGTTCTCACAATCGGAAAGGACATTCTGGGATCCATGGTAAACACACTGATTCTGGCCTACGTAGGAAGCTCACTGGCCCTGATTCTGGTCATAGCCATGAGACTGGAACCTGAAATGCCTGTACGAATGGTTCTTAACTACAACCCTGTTCTCAGTGAATTTGTGAAATCAGTTACAGGAAGTCTGGGAATGTTCTTCTGTATTCCGCTGACAGCAGTTATTTCAGTAAAACTCCACGGAAGGAAGAGAAGACTTCAGCTTAAAGAGAAAAAAATATGACAGAAAAACCGGCTTATTCTTTCAGCAGTCTGACATCACTTGTCAGGGAAAAAATTTCTCTGACAGAAAACTATCGTCGCCTTTCAGCTGCCGAAACAGATCAGCTTAGAGCTCAGGGCAACTGGTGTGCAGACTGGAATAAAATTATGGTGTCAGATGACTTTTCCCCTGCAGGCATAGTACACAGCGTTTTTGCAGGCACTGTCCGGATCGGTTCTGTGCAGGGCATCCGGAATGAAGATGCAGAGCCTCATGCAAAGACAGGAATCACAGGATCAGTTCTGACTGACTGCATAATACCGGAACAGGCTTTTATTCTTAATTCAGTCCTGTCCGGATGCCTTGTCTGCGGAGGAGCAGAAATCATCTGCTCGCCGGAAATTTCCTGTACCGGAACCGCTCCTGAAGGCTGCGGCATTAAAATTTCCGCCGGAAATGAACTTGCCGGCCGCAGCCTCTTTATCCATCCGGAACTTTCCTTCAAAGAAGCAGAAGCCCTGATTATGAATCCGTCAGACCTGGAACTGCACAGGAAAAACCGTATCGATGCAGAAAAGATCCGGTCCGCTGCTCCCTCCATGACAGTAATCGGGCCTTCAGCCGTTATAAAAAACAGCGTTGTCAGGAATTCGGCAGTGTATCCGGCAGCCCTGCTGGATCAGGCATCAGTTACAGGTTCAGTAATTATATCCTCGAAGTCAGAAAGGACCTGCATAACAACAGGATCAGTTATAAAAAACAGCATAATACAGCAGGGCTGCACAGTAGCTGACATGGCAATTGCAGAAAACAGCCTTGTATGCAGCCATACAGAAGTTTCCAGACACGGGAAGATCACTTCCTCTGTAGCTGGCCCTGACAGCGTAATCTCCGAAGGAGAAGTGACATCATGTCTTGCAGGACCCTTTACAGGCTTCCATCATCAGGCACTGCTGATTGCAGCACTGTGGCCGGCAGGCAAAGGAAATGTTGGCTACGGAGCAAATGCAGGATCCAATCATACAGGAAAGGCTCCAGATCAGGAACTGATCTGCGGAGAAGGACTGTTCATAGGTCTTGGCACTTCCATAAAATTTCCGGCAAATTTTTACGCCTCGCCATATTCAATTATTGCCACAGGTGTATGCACACAGCCACAGAAGACAGAATTCCCGTTTTCACTGATAAATTCTCCGGGAAATAATCCGGAATTTCCGTCAGGCTGCAATGAAATTGTTCCGGCCTGGGTTCTGAAAAACGACCTGTACTTCCTGGTCAGAAATGAAAAAAAATTCCTTACCAGAAACCGTTCCGGAAGTTCTGTTCAGACAGATGTGTTACGGCCGGAAATCATTGACATGGTTCTGGAAGCCAGAAACCGTCTTATACAGAGAACCGGACAGAAGATTTATACTTCACAGGAAATCACAGGTCTTGGGAAGAACTTTCTGACGGAAAAAAACCGTATTTCAGCTGCAGAAACATATTCTTTTTTCATAAAATACTGGGGAGAAAAAATACTGTGGAAATCTCTGTCCCGCACTGATGAAGGCAGTCTGACAGCAGTTTTTTCCGGGACTGAATCTGTTCTTTCCCATGCTTTAAGGCTCCTTGTGCAGGAAGGAAAAGGAAACTGTACATTAAAGGAAATTCTTCAGGAATACGCAGAGTCATGCCTTAAAAATGCAGACTCTCTCTTTCGCTCCAAGGAAAGGGATGATATTAAAGGAAGGGACATTATCCCTGACTACGATGCTGCAACATCTTCGGCAGCCAGTGATCCTCTTATTAAGGAATACCGGGAAAAGGCGGAATCAGCTGCAGCATCAGTACACAGCTTTATGGAAAGATTTCCGGATCTGTGCAGCAGGAAACTCTGTGTTCTCATTCCTGAAAATCAGAATTCAGGACAGCCTTAACTTCCAGGCCATATCCTCCAGAACTCCGGCAGAAGCTTTTGACAGAGAAAGAGATCCAAGAGCCTTCAGGGATGAGTCAATATACTCATTCTGTTTTTTCCTGACTGTTTCCAGACCTCCGCTTTCCATAATGCTTTTTCTGATAAAGTTTACATCCGACTTTGTTTTTTTTACAGAAAGAAATTTTTCCGTAAATAATCTGCAGTCCTTTTCCGGAAGAAGATTCATGGTTTCCCGGATAAGAATAGTGTACTTGCCTTCTTTAATGTCAGAATCGGAAGGCTTGCCCGTTTCCTTTTCCTCACCGAAAACACCCAGAACATCATCCCTCATCTGGAAGGCCAGTCCCAGAGGAAGAGAAAATTTTTCTATGAGCCTGTTTTCTTCAGAATTCACAGGACAGGCTGCAGCATACCCCATAAGCAGAGGGTAGTAAATCGTATAGTAGGCAGTCTTCATGGTGCTTACCTGAACCGGAATATTTTCCGTGCTTGAAAGATCCCTGCATCCGCTGTGAATAATGTCAAGAATCTGTCCCATGGCTGTCTTTTCATAGGTCCCGGCAAAAATTGTCATGAACCTGTTCTTCACTCTGGAGCACAGGGAGGCTGATGAAACCAGTTCCAGGGCATTGGAAAAAAGGACATCTGCCACAATGCCGGCCACATCCTGCCCTATGGTCTTATTGAAACTGTTTTCAGAATATCTTCTGTGACAGATGATGTGCATGGCCGGCCCTCCTCTCCTGGTGTCGGCCCTGTCAGCAATATCATCCTGAATAAGAAGAAAAGAATGCATCATTTCAACAGCTGCAGCCAGAGGGAGAATCGTTTCAGGAGCCTTTTTTCCCTTTCTGTAGCCGTTATATCCGGCCATTACAAGAACAGGACGGATCCTTTTTCCGGGCCGCAGACAGTATTCCCTGATATCTTCAAAAACAGGATACATAAAAGTTCCCCTGGCATCCATCAGCTTTCTGTCATAAAAATCTGAAATGAGTCTGTCAACTGCAGGAGCTGTATTCTGTACAAAAGAATCAAAATTCAGGGACTTCATAAAACTTCCTCGGATAAACAAAATTAATGAATCTTCACGGTCTGAGTCCCTGTGTCAATCATAAATGAAAACAAATGAAGATGAAGGTGTTAAAAAATAATTGCAAAAAAAACATATACGGTGTTTCTGTTCAGTGCTCCGGAGAAAAGTTCTCCGGAACATTCACAGCTGCAGAAGGAGAAAAGGATGCTTGCGAAAAGGATAATTCCCTGTCTGGATGTAAAAGACGGCAGAGTTGTTAAAGGCGTTAATTTTGTTGATCTTGTGGATGCAGGAGACCCTGTTGAAAATGCGGCATTCTATGACGCGGAAGGGGCTGATGAGCTGACATTCCTGGACATTACCGCATCCTCCGACCGGCGGAATATAATCACGGATATGGTCCGTAAAGTTGCATCCGCCGTTCATATACCATTTACTGTAGGCGGAGGCATCCGTACTGTTGATGATGTCCGCATGATTCTGGAAAACGGAGCAGACAAGGTATCCATCAACACAGCAGCAGTCCAGAATCCTGAGCTGATTACAGCTGCAGCAGAACGTTTCGGTTCACAGTGTATCCTTGTTGCCATAGATGCCAGGAAAAACGACAGAGGGAGATGGACCGTATATCTCCACGGAGGAAGAACGGCCACTGAGCTGGATGCAGCAGAATGGGCCGTAAAAGCCCAGGAACT
>JAZRYV010000054.1:0-10745 GCA_045600925.1 Spirochaetota bacterium | reverse complement strand
CCGAGAGTAACCTTTACTGCATCAGCAAGCTTAACCACACCCTCAAGGATTGATTTTCTTGCTTCTTCGTTAAACTGCAGAATTTTTGCCATTTTTTTCCTCTTTATGTGATGTAATTTTCAGCTGACGGTTTATCCGATAATTGCCAGCACGTCGCTTTCGTGCATGATCAGGTATTCTTTTCCTTCATACTTGATCTCTGTTCCGGAATACTTTCCGTAAAGAACAGTATCTCCGGCCTTTACTGTAAGAGGAATGATTTTGTCTCCGTCTCTCATTCCTTCTCCTGCTGCGATAACTTTTCCTTCCTGTGGTTTTTCCTTTGCAGTATCAGGTACGAAAAGTGAGCCGACCTTTTCCATTTCGTTGTTTAAAGGTTCAACCAGAACACGGTCTCCAATTGGTCTTATAGCCACCGTAAGTCCTCCTTGTTATAATAAAATATACTTTTTTGCAGATTGAGCTGAAACAGCTATTATTAGCACTCTTTTTTATTGAGTGCTAATAATAGCTTAATATAGAAATACATCTTTTTTTGGCAAGTCTTATTTTGTAAAAAAAAGTCAGTTTTTCATCAAAAAATCAGTATTTTACTTCTTTTGCAAAGGGATCTGATTTTCCGCCGTGTTTTTCCACCAGTCTTATACCGGTGATTTCCATTTCCTTGTCCACAGCCTTGGTCATATCATAAACTGTCAGAGCTGCCACTGATACTGCAGTAAGAGCCTCCATTTCAGCACCGGTCTTTCCTTCCATGCGGATTTCAGAAGCAATCTGAATTCCTCCGTTTTCCCTGTCAAATTCAACTGTCACATCCACAAAGGACAGATTCAGAGGATGACACATGGGAATCAGCTCTGCATTTCGTTTTGCAGCCATTATCCCTGCAATTCTGGATACCTCAAAAAGATTTCCCTTTGGAAGAAGTTTTTTCTCTATGAGATCAAGGGTTGCAGACTTCATCTTTACAAAGCCCTCGGCCTTTGCTGTACGAACGGTTATTTTCTTTTCAGAAACATCAACCATCATTGATTTTCCATCACTGGAATAATGGGAAAAATCCCCCATAATACCTCCTTTTCCGGTACAGCCGGATTTTTTAAATCTGAATAACAAAACAGCCGGATAACCGGCTGTCTGCAGGAATTCTATGCTCTCTGTTTTCTCTTAATCTGCCTGTAAACATATACCAGAAGGCCGGTCATAATATAAAGGCCGTCAAGCACAAAGACCAGCCACATATTGAAATACAGCAGTCCAAGAAGAAGCAGAACAACAATAAAAACAGCACTCCTCTTTCTGGTCCTGAACATTTTTGTAAAAATCTTAGAATAATCCACTGAGGACACCATGAGCAGCGCCGTAAAGGCAAAAAGCGGAACAAACAGCCCAAGAGGCATTGTAAAATCCGCATGTCCGTCAAGAAAAATCCGTGATGAAGGAAGAGCCGGAATGGATGCAATAAAGATGCCTGCAGCAGGAGATGGAAGCCCCTGAAAACCGTCAGCATGGGGTTCATCCACATTAAACCGGGCAAGCCTGTAGGTTGCACAGATAGGGAAAATCATGGCAATTAACATTCCCCAGTTCACTCCGAAACAGATGTCCGGAAGCCTGCAGAGGAAAGCCTGATAGGAAATTATGCCAGGAGCTATACCGTAGGCCACAGCATCAGCAAGGGAATCCAGCTGAAGCCCTACAGGACTTGCAACCCCCAGTGCCCTTGCTGCTGCACCGTCTATAAGATCAAAAAAAGATGCAGCAAGAACCAGCACACCTGCAACTGCAAGATCAGATGCAGTACCTCTGCCTGCAAAGATCACTGCAATAAAACCGAGGACCATATTCGTCATTGTAAATGAATTTGGAATTATACTGCGTTTCTGATACATACGCCTTCCTGCACTGCTTAAATGTTTGTTTCTGTGTCTGATGCTTATCAACTTTTTCTCCGTAATATTTTTAATGTCAATCAAAAAAGGCTGTCCGGGGAACTGCTTAACAGCCCGTAAAGTTCCCGGTGGGAACCAAGAATTCTGTCTGCACCGGAAAGGAAGGATGCAGGAAGACTTGTTTCAAGAGCAATACAGTAAAAACCTGCAGCCCTGACAGAAGCAATTCCCAAAGGAGCATTCTCCACCGCAAAACATGTGTCAGGACCGGCTCCAAGTACACCGGCAGCTGCAAGCCATGGTTCCGGGGAAGGCTTGCATTCCTTTACGTCATCTGATGTTATGATGCATGAAAAAAAACCGGAAATTTCCGGAGGAAGAATGTGTTCTGCAGCTGCCCTGCCGGAACCGGTCACCAGAGCCATGACAGTATTCCTGCTGCGGAGCAGTTCCAGTATCTGCACCACGTAAGGAAACGGAACAGGCCTTTCCTGAGCAAAGTACGCCTGCTTCCTGGCTGTGAGTCCGCGAATCTGTTCTTCGGAAGGATCCCCCAGTCCCTTTTCTGCAAAGATCTGCCGAATGGATTCAGCGGCTGACATGCCTTCCCTTTTAAGTATGTCCATTCTGTCAGGAAGTATTCCCTCTTCACGGAAAACTTTCATCCAGGATCTGGTGTGGGCAGGCATGGAGTCCATAATAACCCCGTCCATGTCAAAAAGAACCTGACGGATCAATTCTTCTCCTTTTCCGCAGCAAGAAGAGCTTCTGTCTTTTTCAGCAGGGAATCATCAGCAGCCCCGGTATATCCTGCCATCAGAAGCATGGTTTCTGCATGTTTCAGTCTGGCTGTTTTTTCTTCAGATGATTCCGTTTCTTCCGCAGCCTTTATATATTTCTCTGCAATGGATCTGTACATAGCTCCGGTTTCTGTACGGATTTTTCTGTACATTTCCGGATCAAGCAGATCCTTTTCATCAAGTTTTTCAACTGCTGAGGGGCCGGCCTGTATGAGAAGCCTGTATGCATAGACTGCCCCCTCATAATTTCCTGCATTGACTTCCTGAACAAAATTCTTCACAGGATCTCCGGCTCTTTCCCTCTGAACCGTTGCCATCACAATAAAGCTGAACATAACAGAAAGGAGGATGAGACCGGCAGTAAAACCTGTCCTGATCTTTTTCTTCAGGCGGAAGAAAATACACATGGCAGGAATAATCCCCCAGAAAATTACTTTCAGAAGATAGAATATGTTTTCAGAACCGTCAGTCATCAGCCTTTATTCCTGTACGCTGTTTTTCTGCGTGTTTTTCAAAAGCAAGTTCTATAAGCCTGTCCAGAAGGTCACCGTAGGGCAGTCCGGAATGTTCCCACAGCTTGGGATACATGCTTATGCCTGTGAACCCCGGCATGGTGTTTATTTCGTTGAAATAAAGGTCCCCGCTGTCCCTGTCCGCAAAAAAATCAATTCTGGCAAGACCTGAACAGTTTAGACTTTTAAAAGCCAGAACTGCCATGTTCCGGATTTTTTCAGATACTTCCTGATCCAGATCTGCCGGGATCACCAGATCTGCACCGGCAGAATCCAGATACTTGGCCTCATATGAATAAAATTCATGTTTTGGAAGAATTTCTCCCAGGCAGGAGGCTGAAGGATAATGATTTCCCAGCACTGCACATTCAATTTCCCTTGCATTCACAGCCTTTTCAGCAAGAATCCGGCTGTCGAAACGGAAGCTGTATTCCAGAGCTGCCTTAAGATCCTTTTCTTCCTTTACCTTGCATACACCCACGGAAGAGCCGTTGCAGCATGGCTTTATGAAAAGAGGCAGACCAGGGCTGACGGCAAGACGGCTGCATACAGCCTCCGGATTCTGTTTCCATTCATAATAATCTATTTTTTCCCAGGGGACCACCGGAAGTCCTGCATCCCGAAGCAGTCGCTTGCTGAGATCCTTGTCCATGCCCACAGCGGAACCGGCAGTATCAGCTCCCACATAGGGAACACCTGTCTGTTCCAGAAAGCCCTGAATGGTCCCGTCCTCACAGCCTGTTCCGTGCATTACAGGGAAAACCACATCAGCCTTTACTGTTCTGCCTGTATTTTTTTCTGCAAGAACAAGCTTTCCTGAGGCATAATCCATTACTGTCCAGTCTCCGGTCTGTTCCAGTTTAAGAACAGAACCGAAGCTGTCATCATGAATAATAACAGGGCTGTCCTGTACATGCCATTTCCCTTCACGGGAAATGCCTATGGCTGTAACTGTATACTTTGTTTTATCCAGTCCGGACACAACGGATGCTGCTGAACAGAGGGAAACATCATGCTCCCCTGACACACCGCCGTAAAGAATGCCTACATTAATCATAGGATTAATTCTGCTCCAGAAAAGCTTTGTGAATAAGTTTCTGTGCCAGCTCTGAATAAATGCTGTCTATGACACAGGATATTTCGATTTCACTGGTGGATATCATCTCAATGTTGATGCCTGCACCGGAGAGGCTGCGGAAAAGTTTTGCCGCAACACCCGGAGAAGAAACCATTCCCACGCCGACTGCGGATACAATGGCTATATCCTTCTTGCATTCAACGGAAGAAGCACTGTGTTCCCTGCCGTACTTCTCAACAATTTTCATGGCCCTGTCCAGTTCTGTCTTAAGAACAGTAAAGGAGATTGAGGCAGCATTGTCCTTTCCTGTGGACTGGATGATCATGTTTATGTTCAGCTTTTCTGCTGCAAGCAGTTCAAAAATATCTGCCGCAACACCGGGGGAATCCTTCACATCCCGGATTGTGATCTTTGCTTCATCTTTTTTTGCGGTGACTCCGCTTATAATAAAATGTTCCACAATTTCCTCCTTTGACATGACCAGTGTTCCTTCTTCCATGCTGTAGCTGGAGCGGACATGGATCTGAACTCCGTATTTTTTTGCAAACTCCACGGATCTTGAATGAAGGACGCCAGCCCCCAGTCTTGACAGCTCCAGCATTCCGTCATAGCTTATCTGCTTAAGCTTGAGAGGATTATCCACTATTCTCGGATCTGCAGTGTAGACTCCGTCCACATCCGTATATATTTCACATACTCTGCATTTTAAGGCAGCAGCCAGGGCAACGGCCGATGTATCAGAACCTCCCCGTCCGAGAGTAGTTATGTTTCCTTCGTGATCCACTCCCTGGAAACCGGCCACAACAACGACCTGATATTTATCAAGGGAACGGTTCAGTCTGTCAGCGTCAATGCTCTCAATTCTGGCAGAGGAAAAATTGCTGTCTGTAACCATGCCGACCTGAGTTCCTGTATGGGAAATGGCGGTAATGCCGATTTCATGAAGGGCAAGGGCAAGCATGGCAATGGAAACCTGCTCTCCTGTGGACAGGAGCATGTCCATTTCCCTGCGGCTTGGATTTGATGAAATCTGACCAGCAAGATCCACCAGTGCATCTGTGGATTTTCCCATGGCAGAGACAACTACAACAACTCTGTATCCCTGATCCGTATAGCTCTTTATTCTCTGAGCCACAGCCCGGATTCTGTCTGCATCCTTTACGGATGTTCCTCCGTACTTTTGAACAATCAGTTTTCTTTCTGTCATAATGTTCTTCTTATAAAAAAAATCTTCACCGCATGAGCGGATAATTTACAGTTCTGTGCTGTCCCCTTCTGCAAGGGTTACGCTGTCCTCAATAAGCTCAAAAGCTCCGTGTGAAAAGAGTTCTCCCCAGCCGGGAACACAGCCGGACTTTGTTCTGTAAAAATCATAGGTTCCGGGAGCAATGTTTTCAACAGTAAAGCTTCCGTCCTCCGTATAAACAGCCAGAGGAGCAATTCTGAAATTTTCGGCAGCGTCATTGTATTCTGTCCATTCCTTTTCAAAAAACTGCTGGGCAGTTACAGTGTCTTTTACATCCGGCGCGGAAAGAACAGAGGAGAGGAAATTATTCCATCTGTTCTTGTATATTTCCAGATCTCCAAAGTATTCCAGAATTGCAGGACAGGATTCCGAGGCAGCAGAAGGTTCAGAAGGTATATCAGCATATTTTATATAATGGGATCTTAGAGTAGGATCGCCCTCAAGATCCGGCAGTGTATAGTCGTTTATGTCGCTGCCTGCAGGAATGCCTATTATGTATCCCTCCCTGCCTATGTTTCCGGATACAGCAGCTGTTTTTCCAGGCACATAGCTTCTGGCAACAGCCAGCAGATTCCCTCCGATGAGAGTCTCTCCTCTTCTCACATCCCTCAGCCAGTCGGAAATTCCGTAATAATGAACCAGGAAGGGATCGCTGGAACTGTAGTCCAGTCTGTTGTATTCGTAGAGCTTTATGAAATTCTTGATTACAAGACGCACTTCCAGCACTGTTTTTTCATCAGTATCCGGAATAAAAATACCATTGGCAACATTAATGTGTATGGGATAGATACGGTTAGTATCATCCCCGTCATTTTCCACTCTCAGCGTATCATAAAAATAATTCACCAGATTAAGATTGAAGTTAAAGGCTCCCACCTTCTTTTCTTCAAAGTATGTCTGATAGAAATTATCGTAAAACCATCCCTCATCCCGCAGTTCATATTTCGGAGTTTCGGAGAAAAGCATCTTGCGGATATATAAATCAAGACAGGTGAAATTCCTGTTGCTGGGAACATCTTCTCCCTCAATATATATGCCTGTACCGTTGAAAAAATCTGCATTTTCATCGGAAGTACTGCACCTGTATGTTCTTCTTGTATTCCCGAATTCTGATGTTTTAAGATCGTTCTTCAGTTCCATGCCTGTTAAATCCAGCATAAAGTCAGGGGGAGGTGCAGACACTGACACAGGATACAGACTCACAGAATCATCAACCACCTTAAACGGAAATTCTGACAGAGACGGCCATATCCAGCGTCTTGGGCTGTTGGATTCATAGGTTCCTTTGATTATGACCTGAACCCTTGAAGAGGACAGCTGTGTAAGAAGAGGTTCCCCGCTGCAGCCTGCCGCAATGACAGCCAGAAGAAGAACGGATGCAAGAGAAATAAAAATTCTGTTTCTGTTCATGTTAAATATTCAGATTAAAGGAAATGGTTATTCCCGTATTTATAATATGTCCGTCAACTGCTGAATTTTCAAGATGCTGTTCATACAGATGAAGATAATCAACCCTGAGACCTATATTCACAAGTCGCCCTGCAGGGAAACTCATCTCACCGCCAACGACAAAAAGAGGGTCCCAGCGGCTTCTGTTCCTGGGCTGAACATGAAGCCATGAGGCACCGGCCCCTGCCTTCACCTGAAACTTAGGAGGGATGTTTATGGGCAGTGTAAAAAGGAAATTACCGTAAACAGGAGCCAGATACATTTTGTTGTCTCCGTTTTCTTCCTTTAAGTACTGCCAGGATACATCAGCTCCGAACTTGAGATATTTCCATGGGAAATTATACCGGCAGTAAATTCCGCCTCCAAGATTTGCATCCAGAACAGAGGCTGTTTTGCCAACAGGTGTAACAGGTCCGAACCATGCACCGACCTGAGGTTTCTGGAAATTATCCCTTCTCATTTCCAGAGCAGAAAGATTTCCGGAAATGAAACATATGAAAAAAATAAATAATAAAAATCTCTTCATCCAAAGTACCTGTAAAATTCAGCGGTATATTTTTCAGAAAACAGTCTCATATGTCAAACATATTCCTTTCACCTTTTTAAGTCGAAGGCAGACGGAAAGCTTTCAAGAGGAGGATCAAAGGTTATATGACTGAGATAAAGGCCGTAGGGAGGAGCTGTCACACCTCCTGCCACCCTGTCTTTTTCCGCCAGAATATCAAAAACAGCTTCACAGGGCTTATGGCTGCGGTACAGGTCAAAACAGGTTCCCATGGTTATCCGTATCATATTGTGCAGGAATCCGTTTGCCCTGATTTTTACAAAAATCCAGTTTCCCCGTCTGCGGACTTCCGTTCCGGTAATTATCCTGACAGTATTTTCCTGAGCAGACTGTTTTTTGCAGAAAGAGGCAAAATCATGCTGGCCTTCCAGGCAGTGAAGGAAAGATGCAATGTAGTTTTCATCTATTCCGTAATTCAGCCAGGCTGCCCTGTACTGCATGAAGGGACTGCGCAGAGGATGACAGCATATTACATAAAGATATTCCCTTTCTACTGCAGAAAATCTGGCATGAAAATCATCTCCTGTTCTGAAGGCATTCAGCACAGACACATCCCGATCCATGATCCCGTTCAGACCAATGCAGATCCGCTGCAGAGGAATCTCCTTTTTCATGTCAAAATGAACCACCTGCCCCAGGGCATGCACTCCGGCATCAGTTCTGCCGGAAGCAGCAGTCCGGATATCCTCTCCGGAAAGAATTCTGAGGGCTCTTTCAATTTCTCCCTGAACAGTACGGCATCCGTCCTGCAGCTGCCAGCCACTGAAAGCCGTACCGTCATACTGAACAAGAAGGGCTGTTCTCACTGTTCCCCGCCGGACTGTTCAGGATCAGTCTGCCGTCCCCATTCTTCCAGCATGGCATTCATTTTATTGTAAAGATCCCTGGTTTTATCCAGCAGTTCACCAGGACGGCTTTTGGATGACTTTCCTGTGCCGAACAGCCGGCTGAGATATTTTTTGCACTGAGTAAAGGCTGCTGTCCTGTTCGACAGATCTTTTTCCCAGACTCCAACCTTTACTGTAAGTACGGCTGCAATATAAAGGATTCCCTCATATCCCCAGTTTTTGTCCGTATCCGGCCCCATGTTTCCTGCAGCTTCGGAGGGTTCAGCACCGTTCTGAATAAGCTCCAGTACCTTCATATAATACTGATAGGCCTTTTTATAAAAAAAATAGGATATCTTTTTATAGCTGCTTTCAGGTTTTTCTGCGGCAAGATCGGAAAAAAGCCAGGCTGCCCTGAGAGATGAAACAGCATTTTTAAAAGTAGGGGCACAGTAGCTCTTTCTGCGGGAATAGCAGTCCACTGCCAGCATATAGGATGCAGCACCCAGAACCAGATCCCTGTCAGAGTCAAAACTTACATGGCCGAAGAACCGTTTAATGGCATCCTGTCTGGCTCCGGTCATATGGGAAAGCTGAATCTGTTCCGTTTCCTCCAGTTTAAAGTCCGCAGGATAGGCGGCAAAAAGGCAGTCCGGACATACTGACACCTGATAAATCAGAGGTATGATTCTGCCGAATTTTCTGCTGTCCTCATAGTTTCTGCGGAGTTCCGGGGTAAGATTTCCTGCAATGAGTCTTCCTCCGCCAGAAAACAGTTCCTCTTTATATATCTTCTTTCCGCATACAGGGCAGATTAATGGCTCTTTTCTGCGGTAGGAAATTTTTTTCTTTTCATCTGTATCCATAGGGGAACACCTGCTGATTTTTTATTTTACAACATATTTCCCTGTACTGAAAAAAAATCAACAAATACTTTATTCAGACAGAAAGAATAATCCAAAAATAAATCCTGTCCGGAAAGGTTTCTTCTTCAGAAACAGGGCATTTCTGCCGATAGATAAATGTAAACTTTTGATTTGTCAGTCAGCAGGAGGATAAAAATGAGATTCCGGATAACAGCAAGTCTGATGCTGTGTGCAGCTGTATGCATTACTGCTGCAGATGCCTTTGCAGTCTCTGTTGCAGAAAAAGCCAAAAAAGACTTCCAGACCTCTTTTATTATGGTAAGAGACATGAGAGTCATGGTGGCAAACTTTTCCGGGGAGGAAGGACAGACCACATACAACAAGATTCGTGAGCTCTACTATTCCGCAAAAGAGAACTACTACGGAAGAAACTATCTGGAGGCCTACAACACATACCTGGAGATGAAAAAAATGCTCTTTCCATTTTCAGAGGATCTGTCAAAAAGCTATCTGGAAAGAACCAAGACAATCATCGATGCATGTGCAAAGGAAAACATTGATATAATGTTCGATTATAACCGGCTGGCTCCTTTCCGGAACTATTTCTTCCTGCCCTACGATCCGGTTAAAAAGAAAAAATTCTATTTTCCGCCTTACAATGCAAGGGACTACCACCTGTTCAAAGATACTCCCACAATAGAGAATTATCTGAAGAAAAGCTATGAAAACTATTTCCTGGCAAAGGAAATTTTTGAGAATCCGGAACTGGAATACATAAAATCAAACGAAAAAAGAACACCGAAAGATCTGGAATATGCCATAGAACAGTACATGACAGTAATAAGACTCTGCAGAGAATCCAAGCATATGGGACTGGAAGCTGTAAAACTGAAAAAAATTAATGACCTTCCTGAGATAGGACAGAAATACAACACCGGGACCATAAATCTGAATCCTGTATATGATGACCGTATTCCCCAGGACTTCAAACTGGATGCAGCAGACAGCCAGGGACTCATCTACACCATTGAAGTCGAAAGGCTTAAGACAATGAATGAAACAGACAACGGTTCATCTTCCTCTCAGAACTCCTCTTCTGAAAAATAAACCTGATATATAAAGAGCCGGGGCACAGCCCCACCTCTTTGATCATGAATTATTCGTAATAGTAATATGTTTTTCCGGTCTCTGGAGCTGTAATTCCTCCGGCTGTTCCGCTGAACATATTATATGCATCATAGGGGCCACATGACGGCATTGTCAGGAACGGAGTACCTCCTGTTTCTTCTGTACCGATCTTAAGTCCTGTACACCCGCTGAACATTTCATAATAACATGAAGCTGCCAGAGTTTTTGCAGGAAGCTCCGGTGCTTTTGTCAGTCCTGTACACCCGCTGAACATGCTATTATAACAGGCGTCAGACAGTTCCAATGCAGGAAGAGCCGGGGCTTCTTTAAGCTCTGTACAGCCGCTGAACATTTTACGGTAACATCCACAGGAAGTCAGAGT